>CACZQU010000178.1 GCA_902783305.1 uncultured Lachnospiraceae bacterium
CCGTTTGAAGCAAAGTTCCTTTGCATGGATCCCGGATACAGCGACATGCATCTGAATCAAATTCAGGAAAATGCTCAAAGGATGAACATCCCCCTGACTTTGTTTCACAACCGCCTGTTTGAGATTGCTGACAAGAGCGGGGGAGCCTCACCATGCTACCTTTGTGCCAAAATGCGCAGGGGAGCGCTGTATGCAAGGGCTCGGGAGATGGGATGCAACAAAATCGCGCTGGGGCATCATATGAACGATGTGATTGAAACGACAGTGATGGCCATGTTCTATGCTTCTCAGCTGCAGGGGATGATGCCGAAGCTTCACAGCCGGAACTTTGAGGGGATTGAACTAATCCGACCGATGTACCGAATTCGGGAGGAGGATATTCTGGGGTGGAAACGGTATAACGGACTCCAGTTTCTGAACTGCGCATGCCGGTTTACGGAAAGCGTAGCCCAAAGCGCGAACGGAATTGGCACGAGCAAGCGAAAGGAAATCAAGGAATTGATTCGTGAAATGAAAAAAACGAATCCGGACATCGAGAAAAGCCTTTTCAACAGCATTCATGCCGTGAGCATCGATACTTTTCCCGGATGGAAAATCGGGACGGTTGGACACAGTTTTCTGGAAAAGTATCATGTGAACAGCGATCTCTCCGACTGTGCCATTGATTCATGATTCGGCTGTATCTGACGTTTTTTCATGAGGGAATCATCCAATTTCAGTCAAGCTGAACCATCTCTGTTCAGGCCAGAAAGGACAGATACTCATTGAAGACGTTGAAGAGCATATCCCCAGAAGCGACAGGCAGCACGGCATCCGACTCACCGATGGGTAAAAAATCAAAAAGATCTGAAGCACGGGTGAGAACAAGGGCCGGGATAATATCCAGAGAGCTGAACAGGATTTCCAGATAAGGGGCATATTTTGCTGCCTGGAGGATTTCCTGAGGATCCGGAAGGGATTTCATCTTAAATTCCAGAGAGAAAACATGGGTCGGGGTGATGACCAGAACATCCGCGTAAATCCGGATATAGCGGGCACGATTGAAGCGGAATTCGAAAGACAGCTCCCAGGAAAGGCAGGCGGAACCGTAAAGGTGAACCAGATCCTCAAAGAGGCGGAGCATGGTTTGCCGGCAATCCAGAAAAGAGTGAAGCAGCCCGCGGGTATCATTGAGATTGCGGCCGATGCGGCGGCAGCCATCTTGCAACTGGCTCATGAAAGCGGATTCAGCCTGGGAAGAAAATTCCTGAACGGTACCATACCAGCCTGAAAACTCATAGAGTCCATCATGCGGAGGGAGCGTACGGATGAGCGCATGCCAGCGATATTCGGAATCCTGATAACACATTTCCCGCATGAGGGCGGATGAAGACAGGAGACGATTCACTTCCGTGCGATTCATGGACAGGCGGGACGCGATCTCCCTGGCTTTGAGCCCCTCCGAGCCGGCAATCAGGGAATAAACAGCCTTCTCTGACTGCGGAAAAAGGTGAACCATTTGCCCGGCCATGAATCTCACCTCCCCATTCCGACCGAAACCATAACCAAGGACAGACAGCATCCCAAATGCGGCCTTCAGACAACGAAAACCCAACCAGAAGGCAATGAAACCGGACATCATTATACCAGATGACCGATGAAAACGGAAAGAAGGAATATTCTGAACAGGATTTTAAAGGTGAAAAAGGGGATTGCGATTCTATGTCTCACAAGCATTCTATTTGGGAACGCTACGGCGCAGGAATGCCTCGCAATTGGGGACAAAGGATCGGATGTGGTCGCGCTGAAGGAACGTCTGCAGGAACTAAGATACATCGGACAGGGGCCCCTGTCTGTGCAGTTTACCGAAAAAACAGCGGAAGCTGTTCGACTTTTTCAGCGAGAAAACGGAATATCCGAAACCGGCAAGGCGGATGAGGAAACACTTGCAAAGCTCTTTTCCGAAAATGCAATCGCAAAACCCTTTCCAACCATGCCTCCGCTTATGGAGCAGCGAATCAAAACAGAACCGGACTGGCCGGAACGGGACGAACAAGGATTTCTGACCGAAAAAAAAGAAAGCACAACGCCGACGGATGCACACGAATATTTCTATGAGAACGATGAGGAAGGACTCTGGATATACTTAAGCCAGAGGCTACAGATCGAGATCAACCGATATGAAGATCCATCCATCCCGCTGGTATGGTTTGAAACAGAGATCCTGACGGCCGGAGATGAAATGTTTCGGACGGCTATGACGGATGAAGCACATCCCGGAAAGAAGTTCCAGTATCCTTATGTCATTGCAAAAAATGAGAAATTTGTACTCGGCTTCACAGACGATTTTTACGCTAACCGGATGGCAGATAAAGAAACTGTGGGGATCATTATCCGAAACGGACAGATTATCAGCCGGGAAACTTATCAAAAAAGCGGCCATCATTTGCCAAACCTGGACATGATGGCCCAGTACGCAGATGGCAGGCTGGCGGTTTACCGGTGCAATGAGAAAACGGCGGAGGAGCTTCAAAGCGAAAACGCAGTGAATGTATTCAGCTTTGGGCCGATCCTGATCCGGGACGGAAAAATTAACGAGCTGGTTTACAGCTATTACAGGAGCATTGAGCCTCGTCATGCTTTGGGGATGATCGAGCCCAATCATTATCTCCTGATCAGCGTGGAAGGACGGACGAAAGAAAGCCGGGGAACCATGCTGCAGCGTGTGGCGGAGATGATGCAGGCCAAAGGCGTAAAAGAGGCGCTGAACCTGGACGGAGGGAACACCA
>CACZQU010000179.1 GCA_902783305.1 uncultured Lachnospiraceae bacterium
AATATAGGGGCGTGCAAAGAATCCATCGCTCCACTTGCGAGCAAGCTCGCAGTGGAGCATGGCTTTTTGCACTGGAGTCATAAATGTGTTACCTTGTTCCGGAAAGAGCAAGATAAGCTTCCGCCTTCCGCTGAAGAAAACTCAGAACAGTAGAAAACAGAAGGTAGATTACCCCGACTTCACAGTAAAGGATGAGAGGCTCATATGTCCGCGCTACGATTCGCTGCGTGGCCATAAACATCTCCATGACGGTGATGTTGGCGGCCAGGGAAGTATCCTTGACCATGGAGATCAGTTCGTTTCCCAGTGTCGGAACGGCAGTCCGCATGGCCTGGGGCAGGATGATGTGACGGATCACGTGCAGCCAGGGGAGCCCAAGTGAAAGACCGGCTTCTGCCTGACCGTAAGGAACTGCTTCCAGAGCAGCCCGGATGGTTTCTGCCGCATAGGCTCCCTCATTAATGGAGAAGACAATGACGGCGGCGGGGAAGGGGTCGATCAGGATCCCGGCCCCGGGAAGACCATAAAAGACAACAAACAGCTGTACGAGAAGCGGTGTTCCGCGGATCACCCAGATATAAAATCTTGCCAGACCCGTAAGTACAGGTATGCGGGAATACTGGACCAGAGCTGTGGCAACAGCAATAATCAGGGCAAAAGAAAAGGCCAGAACAGTAAGCGGAACAGTGACCTGCAGTCCGGGAAGCAGAATTTTGGGGAAAGAATCAAGAATAATATGAATGATTCGCTGTGTCATTTTTTTACCTCGGAAGGACAGGGATATTGCCGGATAAACAACAGCAGTCAAAGCGGTCTTTGCTGAGAAGGCAATACAGATGATGGTAGTGCGGAATCACTCCTGCGGGTTGTCACATGTTTCGCATTCTCCCTGCCCGGAGTTTATATATACTTGCGGGATCATTATACAGCATAATCTGAAAAATACAAGCAAGGAGGTCTGAATATCAGATGAAGCAGAAAAAAAGAGGGTTGTACAAGCAGATCAGTCTTCTTATGATAATCGGGATATTCACGGCTGGTGTCGTCACTTATCTTTCACAGTATAAAGTGTCAGTAGATGATGTCAGGATCAATACCGGCAGCAGGGCAGAGGCGGCAGCGCTGGAGATGATATCTGCGGTAAAGGAATATCCGGCATATCGGTGGCTGCTGACATACTGGTATGAGAATGCGGACAGCCTTGATGTGGAGTACGACGTAGATTTTGGGAGCGGTACCGTTACCGAACAGAAAGCAAAGATCTTCAGTGAGCGCTATCCGGATCTTTCCCTCCGCTATGTAAGCCAGGAGAAACTCGAAGCATTGCCGGAGCCGGATCAGAAGCTGTATGCAGAGATTGCTTACTCCTGGATTCTTACCCGGATCAATGAAATCAGGCAGAATCTGGGATGCGATTATCTGTTTCTGGTGGCGACCGGCACTCAGGAAGCTGACGAACCATACGGGGAACAGTGCTTTCTGATGAGTGCGGCAGGTCCGGATTCCAGGAGAGGAACAGAATATGAAGACGTTTATAATCTGGGTGTTACGGTATCTGTGCTGGAGGACAGCAGCACGGCTTCCAGTATGAGGGAGGCTGTAGAGTCGTTTTCTGAGGAACTGCCAGATGCAGGGAGCCTGTCGGGTGAAGACCTTATGGAGGCCGGCAATTACCTTGATTACTATGAATGTCTCGACCTCGGCGGGGAACAGGCGTATCTTGCCGGAGTAACCTACAATATGAAGGAACTGACATCACGGATCCGCATGGAATCCCTGAAAAGCACTCTTCTTGCGGCTGGTTATCAATTCCTGCTGCTGGAGATTGTCATGTGTCATGTGTTCTTTTATGTGATCCGGCCCCTCAAAAAAATCCTCAGAGGTATCCGAAGATACACAGGGACAAGAGACGGCGCCGCCGCCAGAGCGGACATGTCCGATATCCTTTCAGGGAAGAAGGAGATGGCCGTCCGCGAGAATGAAATTGGCCAGCTTGCGGAGGATTTCAGAGACCTTACGCTGGAAATCGATGAGTATGTGGAACGGATCAGGACGGTAACCTCACAGAAGGAAAGATACGAGACGGAACTGAATATTGCTGCACAGATCCAGTCACAGGTGCTTCCGAAAGACTTTCCTGCTTTTCCGGAAAGAAATGAATTTGATCTGTATGCAACGATGTCCCCTGCCAGAGAGGTGGGCGGGGATTTTTATGATTATTTCTTTGTCGATCAGGATCATCTTGCCCTGGTCATCGGAGATGTCTCGGACAAGGGCGTACCGGCGGCCCTGTTCATGATGATTGCGAAAACGCTGATCAAGAACCA
>CACZQU010000180.1 GCA_902783305.1 uncultured Lachnospiraceae bacterium
ATGACGGCGTGATCACCTGGGAGCTTATGGTGGAAAGAATGAATTCCGATCTGGCCAATGTCCTGGGGAACCTGGTCAACCGGACGATATCCATGTCCAATAAATATTTTGACGGGGTCGTCTGTGACAAAGGGGTGAGTGATCCGGTGGACGACGATCTGAAGTCCGTCGCCGTAAATGCGGTGAAAGCCGTGGCCGGCAGGATGGAGGAGCTGAGAGTCGCGGATGCCATCACGGAGATTTTTGTCCTGTTCAAGCGCTGCAATAAATATATTGATGAGACCATGCCATGGGTTCTGGCAAAGGATCCGGCGATGAGCGACCGTCTGGCGACGGTTCTTTACAACCTGGCGGAAGGGATCTGCATCGGCGCGGAGCTTCTCTCTCCCTTTATGCCCCAGACCAGCGAGCGGATCTTTGCCCAGATGAATTCGGCTCCCAGAGGATATGAAAATCTTGAACATTTCGGAGGATATCCCTCGGGGACGAAGGTAACCGAAAAACCGGAGATTCTTTTTGCCCGTCAGGATCAGGCGGAGGTACTGGAAAAGGTTGCCGCGATGCTGCCTGAAACGAAGAAACCGGCAAGCGCGGAGGGGGATAAGACCTCATCCGGCGAAAAGAGCGAAGCTGCTCCCGCAAAGCCGGAGATCACTTATGATGACTTCGCGAAGCTTGAATTCCGGATCGGCGAGATTCTGGAGTGCGAGGAGGTAAAGAAATCCCGAAAGCTCCTGTGCTCCAAGGTGAAAATCGGCGATGAGGTGCGTCAGATTGTTTCCGGGATTAAGTCCAGCTATACTCCGGACCAGATGGTGGGAAAGAAAGTAATGGTAGTGACCAATTTGAAGCCGGCAAAGCTGGCGGGAATCATGAGCGAAGGGATGATTCTGTGCGCGGAGGATGAGGCAGGAAATCTTTCGGTGATGGTACCGGAGAAGGATATGCCCGCCGGCGCGCAGGTACTCTGATTTCTCAGGGGAAGATAAAAGTGGGAATGATTTTCGATACACATGCGCATTATGATGACAGAGCGTTTGATGATGACAGGGAGGATCTTCTGTCCTCGATGAAGCAGAACGGGATCGGCACCATTGTGGATGCCAGCTCTTCCTTATCCAGTCTGGAATCCATACTGGAGCTGATCCGGGAATATCCGTTTGTTTATGGGGCGGTAGGGATCCATCCGGATAACTATGAAGAAGTGACGCCGCAGGTGCTTGATCAGATCAGGCTCCTCGCGGGGCTGAACAAGGTGGTCGCGATCGGAGAAATCGGACTGGACTATTACTGGCACAAGGAAAAAGCAGAGCATCTCGCGCAGCAGGAGGCTTTCCGGGCGCAGATGGATATCGCTGCGGACCGGCGTATGCCCTTCATGATCCACAGCAGGGAAGCTGCGGAGGATACCCTGCGGATCGTCAGAGAATATATGGATAAAGGAATGCGGACCGGAGTCATGCACTGCTTCTCTTATTCCTGGGAGATCGCTCAGCAATATCTGGAAATGGGTCTGTATCTCGGGATCGGTGGTGTGGTGACCTACAAAAATGCCCGGAAGCTGAAGGAAGTGGTAGAAAAGGCGCCGTTAGACCAGCTGGTGCTGGAGACGGACTGCCCGTATCTGGCGCCGGTTCCCTACCGCGGGACGCGGAACTCCTCTCTCAATCTGCCGTATGTTGTCCGGGAGATTGCCGCCTTGAAGCAAACCACGGAGGAGGAAGTGATTTCGGTCACCGAGCGCAGCGCCCGCAGGCTGTTTGGCCTTTGAATGCACATTATTCCAGATCAGAAGTACCAGATATCCGGAGCGGATATTTCAGTACTCCTGTATAGTCCACGCGGAGCAGAAATGCTTTTTGTGTTTATTTGCGGCCGCGAGGATACCATGGCCCCTCTTCCTATGCTGAAACTGAATTGTCAAGGGGGAATCATAAAAAAACCTGTAAAAAGAGCAATTCATGATATTGCCCAATGTGGATAAAGAAATGTGGTTTTATGTAAATTGAGGGATAATCCCGTTCCAAATGTGGATAATGTGGATAACTTTGTGTAAAACTGAGGATATCGGAGGTTTGGACGAAAGAGAAAAAGTGGATAACTGTCTGGACAGACTGGGGATGAAATCCCTTTCGCATTTCGTTTTGTGCAAACTGCTGACTTTTCATCTTATGACAACTCTGATATACTTTTTTTCATACCCACAGGAACGATCCAGGGCGCTTTGCCCTGTGTAAAACAGGATGACAGACTATGAAAAGAAACGATAACCTACCGCTGAACCTGATTGACAAGATGAATTCCCGTCTGAGCATGATTGTATCGGCGGTTGTGCTGGCAGTGATCTGCCTGTTGTTTAACCGGCTGGATTATCACATGATCCGCAAGCCGGCAGAGGAAGCCTATGAGGCGGCGAAGGCGGCCCAGGATGAGCCGTCGAGGACAACTGCCGATGCGGGGAGAGAAGCAGCTTCTTCTTCCGTGACGGTAGTTGCGGCAGGGGATAATCTGGTGCTTGGGGAAATGCTGGCCTCCGGACAGTCTTCCGGGGAGCAGTGGGATTACTCCCACCTGTATGCCAACATAGCAGACCGGATCAAGGCAGCTGACCTGGCGATTGTGAACCAGGAGACGCCGATTACCTCTGATCACAGTAAGGTAAGCAGTACCGCTCCCTATGCGGCGCCATCGGAGCTGGGAGACGCGCTGGCGGATGCGGGCTTTGATGTCCTGACCTGCGCGACAGAATATATGGCGGCTGGCGGGGATGAGCTGATGGGAGATACGCTTTCCTACGCGGCAGCCCATCCTGAGCTGACCATTGCCGGGGTGCACGCCGCAAATGACAGCCCGGTCAGGACCGTTGAGGCAGGGGGGATCAGGATTGCCATTCTCAATTATGTGATCCCGATAAACGGGCAGACAGTGAATATCGGGGCGGTGCAGGGCACGGTTCCGGAATATTACTGGGACGATGACGACGGCGTATACTATGTTTACAATGAAGCCTCCGACGAATGGTACCCTTCGGAGACTGAACCGGCTGCCGCCGCTTCCGCCGCTCCTTCTTCCGCCGAAGAATCCGGCGGGGAATATGCGATTGACGTGCTGTCCACTTCGGAAGTATCGGATATGGTATCCCGGGCCAAAGCCTCCAGTGACTGCGTGATTTTCTGCGCGCATTGGGGCAGGCCAAATGAGCCGATGCCTACAGAGTACCAGAAGCAGTGGGCATACTTCCTGCTCCAGCAGGGTGTGGACGTCCTCATCGGAAGCTATCCGCAGGTGCTGTCCCCCTACTGTACGCTGGAGGATGACAGTGGAAACAGCATGCTGGTATATTACAGCCTTGGCAATTTTGCCGCGGAAGGGGAGACGCTGAAGCAGGAGATTGGCGGGCTGGCCACATTTACGATACAGAAAAGGGGATCCGGGGAGAATGCAGTGATTACCGTCACGAATCCGGAGCTGGATCTGGTCACGACGCATTATGATTATGAAAGCGGAGAGTACGGGACCTATCTGGTTTCGGCTTATCCGCAGTCCCTGGCCTCCAGCAACAGCGTTGCCACCTATTACGGTGCGGATTACAGTGTTGAAGCCATTGAGACAAAGGCGGATGAAATCCTGTCGATGATGGTGGAGCCTTCCGCAAAAACGACGATGCTTTCGAGTTCCTTTGATGCTGACGGAAGGATGTATGACGCTGACGGAAACCTCATGCAGGATACCGATTCGATTACTTCATCAGAGTATTACGCAAATCTTGGATAATGAGAGAGCCAACGGGGGCGGTTCTCAAATGAGAACCGGTCCCGCTGGCTCTTCCCTTTTTCTGTCCCTGGAAACGTGCCATTTCGGGTACCATTCGCCCGCGCGCGGCTTTACGGTCCGAGAATAGCAGCAAAAGCACAGGTGTTCCGCGCGGTTTATGCGAAGTACCGAAAAATCCTTTCCGGATATTCAATGCTTCTGGTACAGGTTTCTGGTCATTCATGACGGCACAACGATGACCATCTTGCAGATCGGTTTTCCTTCGGAGGAGAATTTTTCCTCGTATTCGGTCATGATATTCTCCTTCATCAGAGCTTCATCCCGGTGAAGATCTCTGCTGATGACCGGTATTTCCCAGCCGGCAGCTTCGGCTTCGCTGACGGAGAAATCAAAAAGCTCCTGATTGTCGGTCTTGAATTCGATTCCGGCTCCGGGCTTCAGGATCTGGCGGTACCGGTCCAGGAAGCGCCTGGAGGTCAGCCTCCGGTCGGCATGCCTGG
>CACZQU010000181.1 GCA_902783305.1 uncultured Lachnospiraceae bacterium
ATACTGATCAGCAGAGCGGCCGGGAGGGAACGCTATCCGGCAGGTTTTCTTCTTGTATCTGCGATGAACCCCTGTCCCTGCGGATATTATCCGGACATGCAAAGGTGCGAGTGCCGGCTGAAGGATGTGGCGATGTATATGTCCAGGGTCAGCCGGCCTCTTCTCGACAGAATGGACGTTTCTGTCCGTTTGGACCCGGTAAGGCTGGAAGACATTGAGGGGGCCGCCACGGGAGAAGCTTCCCGGGTTATCCGGGAAAGAGTGGAAAAGGTCAGACTTCTCCAGAAGGAGCGGTATCGCGGCGAGGACGTGGAATTCAATTCCCGGATACATGGAGCGATGATCGGGAAATACTGTCAGATGACGCAGGAAGCGGAAAGGACCCTGCGCGCCGGTTTTTCTGCCTTTGCCTTCAGCGCCAGATCCTACCACCGGCTGCTGAAGGTTTCCAGAACGATTGCGGATATGGAGGGAAGCGAAAGGATCCGGGAAGCGCATATCAGTGAAGCGATTTCCTTCCGGGTCTTTGATACCAGGAAATGGGATAAATGAGCCAGACAATCGTACCGGAAGATATTCAGGTTTCGAGTATACAATAAGAAAAATCATTCTGGAGGAGAGGAGATGAAACCAGAAGGAAAGCAGTGGAAGGTGATTCGGATCTGCAGGGAAGAGGAAGTTTACCCGGGGCGTCTGACCCCTTTTCCGGATATGCCGGAGGAGCTTTATGTGGAAGGAAATCTTCCGGATCCTTCCATGCCTGCCGTGGCTATCGTCGGTTCACGGATGTGCAGCTCCTATGGGAGAATTCAGGCCTTTCGGTTTGCAAGGGAATTAAGTGAACACGGTGTGCAGGTGATCAGCGGTCTGGCCAGGGGGATTGATTCTGAAGCCCACCAGGGCGCTCTGGCCGGAGGAACTCCAACCTTTGCGGTTCTGGGCTGCGGGCTGGATATTCCTTACCCACGGGGAAATCAGGGATTACGACAGAAAATTCTGGAAAAAGGAGGCGGCATCCTCACCGAATATCCAGCCGGATCTCCTCCGCTGTCTTACCATTTCCCGATTCGCAACCGGATCATTTCCGCCCTGTCGGATCTGGTTCTGGTGGTGGAAGCGAAAAAACGAAGCGGAAGCCTGATCACTGCCTCTTATGCTTTGGATCAGGGAAAACCGGTTTATGCGGTTCCCGGTGAAATTCATGAGGCGCTGAGCGAAGGGACAAACCGGCTGATCTTCGACGGGGCAGGGACTGCGATCAACCCTGAGGTGATTCTGGCAGAGCTGGGAATCGAATATCGGGAGACATCTGAGCCGGATATTGTCAGCGGCCGTAAAGCGGTGAGCGGCCGGACCGGCACTGGTGTCAGAACGACGGATTCTCTTATCGATAAACATGTGTTTTTCGATGAGAATGTGGCAGCATTGGGAAATGACGAATCGGATCATCTCTCCCGGGAAAGACTCTATGCGGAGATTCCTCTTTCTCCGGAAGAAGACAGAATCCGAAAATGTATCGGGAATGGAGCAAAAAACGCCAATCAGATCTGCAGGGAGCTCGAGCTCCCCGTTTCCGTCGTCAGCGGGTGTATGGTAAAGATGGAAATGAAAGGAATCCTTCATCCGGTGGGTGGAGACACTTTTGCTTTGCGGTAAGGAACTGTTTATCCGGTTTTGCATTGCAAAGGAAAGCAGAGATACCGGAAGAGATCTTCCGGTATTTTCTTTTCGCTGCAATGCAGGATGTCCTTGCTGAAAAACCATGTGGACGGTATAATAAAGGCAGTCCGGAAATTGCCGCCTGGAAACAACAGTGCTGCAGAGAATGCTCCAGGGCGGAAGGAGGTCTTTGTCATGGCTGTCAGGATTGGAGTCGGTGGAGAATTCTTTGACAGACTGAGAGAGAATAATTGTTATTATGTGGATAAAACGGAGCTTTTGTACGAACTGGTACATGAGATGGATAATGCGGTAACCCTGTTCACCCGTCCGCGACGCTTTGGAAAAACTCTCACCATGAGCATGATGGCAAGCTTCTTTGATATAGAGCGTGACAGCAAAGCACTGTTTACCGGGCTGGAGATTATGAAACATGAAAAATTCTGCGCCGGGTGGATGAACCAGTATCCGGTTTTGTCTGTCAGCTTTAAGGATGTGGACGGGCTGACCTTTGATGGCGCATTTGGGATGCTCTCCCTTACATTGGCAGACTTGTGTAAAAAGCATTTGAATCTCAGAGAGAGCAACAGGATTTCGGAAGAAGACAGGATAGTCTTTAATCGATTGACCGGAAGAGAAGCTGATACAGAAGATATCAAAGGGGCCCTTGTGACCATCATGCGCATGATGACAGCGGTATATGGCAAACCCGTAATTCTTCTGATCGATGAGTACGATGTTCCGCTGGCAAAAGCCATTGAGAAAAAAGAAGGTGGGGAACGCTATTATGCACAGATGCTGGATGTCATGCGTGAAATTCTCAGCAGGGCATTGAAATCCAATGACTATCTGAAATTTGGCGTAGTTACCGGGTGTCTTCGGATCGTCAAAGAAAGCATTTTCACCGGGGTGAATAACTTTAAATCTTATTCTGTTCTGGACGAGCGGTTCAGCCGGTATTTTGGATTCACCCAGGAGGAACTGGACAGTCTGCTGGAAAAGGCGGATCTGAAAGAGAAGACGGCGGTTTACAGGGAGTGGTACGATGGTTATGTCTTCGGACGGAATTCCTTATATTGTCCCTGGGATGTGATGAACTATACCTCCGATCTGTCTTACCGAAAAACGGCAAGACCAAAGAATTACTGGAAGAATACCAGCAGCAACGGTATTATCAGGGATTTCGTAGAACGGACAGATTTCCAGGTGAAGGGCAAATTCGAAACATTGATGAACGGAGGAAGTATCGTCCAGACAGTTTCAGATGAACTGACGTATGATACCATACATGAAACAGAGGATAACCTGTGGAGCCTTTTGCTGATGACAGGATATCTGACAAAAGCTGATCCGGAGGAAGAAGGGAGCACCACCTCATTACGGATCCCTAACAAAGAAATTGCCGGGATTTTCCAGGATACGGTAGTTAAGTTCTTCTCTGATCATGTGAGTACCGATGAAATCAAAGCCCTGATGGAGTCATTCTGGTCAGGAGATGAAAAAGCTGCTTCTGAATCAATTTCCCGTCTTCTCTGGCAGACCATCAGCTATATGGATTACCATGAGGATTATTATCATGCGTTCCTGACAGGCATTTTTGTGGGAAGGGGATATGAGGTTGAGAGCAACCAGGAACGCGGCCTCGGCCGTCCGGACATCAGGATTACCGATAATGCCAACCGGCGGGTCCTGATCATTGAGGCGAAGAAATCAGGGAGAAAAGAACAGATGGAGTCCGATTGCAAAGAAGCTTTGCAGCAGATCATTGACCAGGAATATGCAAAGAACCTGGATGAGTATTCCGTAATCTGCTGCGGAATCGCGTTTTATCGGAAGAGCGCGCTGGTGAAGAAGCTGTAATTGTGAGTATATGCAGATATGATAAAAAAGATGATCTCACCAATGAACCAGAAGATCCGGGAGGAGGGAAATGTCCTTCAAAGAACGAAAATATGAGATAGACATGCTTCATGGGCCGATGCTGCCAAAGGTCATTTCTTTTGCCGTCCCCTTGATGCTGTCCAGTATCCTGCAGCTTTTGTTTAATGCAGTGGACGTAGTGGTTGTCGGGAACTTCGCCGGCAGCGAGGCGCTGGCGGCTGTCGGTTCTACAACTGCTTTGATCAATATGCTGATCAATCTGTTTATCGGTATTTCCGTGGGAGCCAGCGTGCTTGCTGCCCACAGCTATGCGGCTAAGGATTTTTCTCTGATGGGGGAAACTGTGCATACATCGATACTGGTCGCGCTTGTCAGCGGACTTGGCATGATACTGGCCGGTTTTTTTGGAGCAAAGCCTGCGCTTGCCCTGATGGGTACTCCTTCGAACGTGATCCATGACTCCGTCTTATATATGAGGATCTATTTTGCGGGCATGCCGTTTTTCATGCTGTACAATTACGGAGCGGCGATCCTGAGGGCTGTGGGCGATACCCGGCGGCCGCTGGTTATTCTGGCTGTTTCCGGCAGCGTGAATGTCGCCCTCAACCTTTTCCTGGTTATCTGCTTCCACATGGGCGTGGCGGGCGTTGCCATAGCAACAGTGATTTCCCAGTTCCTGTCCTGTGTTTTCGTGCTCCGCTGCCTGACAAAGGCTGAAGGACCATACCGCCTGTATGTAAACCAGCTCCATATCAATTTCAGATGTCTGATCCAGATCCTGAAAATAGGCATTCCTTCAGGAATACAGTCCTGTGTGATCAGTTTCTCGAATGTTTTGCTTCAGTCATCTGTCAATTCCTTCGGGTCGGTGTCCATGGCTGGATACACGGCGGCAAATAACCTTCTGGGCTTTTTGTATGTGAGCATCAATGCCAATTCTCAGGCGGCCATGAGCTTCACCAGCCAGAACCTGGGAGCGGGCAAGCTGCGCCGCATCGACCGCCTGGTAGCAGAATGTGTACTCCTGCAGTTTATACTGGCATTGTTCCTGGGAAGCCTGTGCTATCTGTCGGGACAGAACATTCTGCGCATCTATACCTCAGATCCGGAAGTCGTTGAGGCGGGTATTCAGATAGGATCGATCACCTTTATTCCCTATTTTCTCTGCGGATTCATGGATCTTTTTCCAGGTGTGATGCGCGGTCTGGGGCATGCTTTCGTACCAATGATCATTTCCGTGTTGGGAACGGTAGGCTCCCGTGTCCTTTGGATTCTGATCTATTTCCCCTCCCACCGCACACTTCGGGAGCTCTTTATCTGTTATCCGCTGTCCTGGGGCGTCACATTTCTTATGCAGCTCGTCTGTTACTTCTTTGTCCGCCGGGCAATATGGAAGAAGTATGAGGCTCTCCACGCCCGCAGTGACACAGATGGACGCACCCCTCCGGCGCTTTCCTGAGAGAGCTGTAACAGTTCAGTCAAGATGCTGCAGATGTAGAGACCGGAGATGTTTTTGATCTGGAGCCGGAGAACAGGGAAAGTGAAAAAAAGGTCCTGCCCAGACGTACCAGGTTTTATCATTCCAGAATTGACAGCCGCAGTCTGAAATCGGGTAGAAAATACAATTGCCTGAAAAATGTCTGGGTTATTTTTATCTGTACGTTTGATCCATTTAATGAAAACCGGATGATATATGATTGCAGTGCAAAATGACTCCTACGGATTGTTCCGCGCTTCG
>CACZQU010000182.1 GCA_902783305.1 uncultured Lachnospiraceae bacterium
CTTCAGCTCACGTGCCTTGTTCGCACCGGCAAGAGCGGTCAGCTTCGCAACGAGCTGGTCGCTTTTCGTTTTGGTCATGAACTTAGCTGACATAACTGCATCAATCAGCAGTTTCAATTCAGCAATATCGAAATCGCGCTCTATGTAGTTGTACTGATTCTGCGAGGATCTGACGGCCTGGATGCTGATTCCGGCCTGCTGCAGCATCTCGATGTCGCTCTTGATGGTGGTACGATGAGTTTCCATTCCATACTCATTCTTGAGAATAGAGCAGAGCTGAGATGTGGTCAGATAATGATCCTCATCAGTACGTTCTTTTAAGATTTGTATCAGATAAAGTGGTCTTAATTTGGCATCTGTGTCCATGAGGCGCCTCCATCATGAATTATCTTTCTAATCCATTTTCGCGCAGGAAATCAAGGAACGTTGAGATAATAGCTTCATTACGAGTCTTGATATCTGTTTCTGTAAAATCTGTTTTAGTGTCTGCCAGCTTGAGAAGCTCGACGATCTGTGTCCCTTCTTTTTTCTGTCCACGTTTGTTTATAAAACCCTTATAAAAGGATTTCTTATCTTCAAAACGATAGTCCGATGCCCTGATATTTATTTTCTTTTCCAGCAGTGCCTTGTTTCCGAGTAACTCAACATTTCTTGCATCAGTCAGAGAATGCTCTTTCTCGTTTCTGTTGCGAGCATAGATGTGTTCTATTTCAAGTGGCGTCTCAAGAGAATACAAGGGCTGATCCGGCATCGAATACGCCCACCATGTCAACATAGCTTTCGTAATAGGCCTCGCGTTATAGTACCCGAAATTAGTCATTACATTTCTAACGGTAACAAGGTCGAACCTATAATCAGCAAATTCAACAGGTACACCATTTACCACATTTACCATTTCAGCATATACCGGAGTTCTCAACGCATTAACACCAGGATTAGTGACCGCATAGGCCCAAATGAATGCAGTGATTTTATCCAGGAATGTAATGAACGCCTCATCATCAAGCATACCCTCTTCGTCCTTGTTATGCATGAAGTAAACAGACACGAAATAAGTCCACATGCCATTCGGTGCGTAATTCAGTACAAATAGTTTCCTTAGAATATCTTCTGAGAAGCGTTCATTGTTCTGGTTAGCTACATCATTCCAGAAGTATGCCAAGGTAATCAGGTTTTCAAACACACCGTCTGTTTTAAGCAGAGCGTATCCATCACGTTCGTAGAATTTTCTCAAAGCTTCTGTTGTGGAAGACTTGATGCCCATTTTTGCTCGCTCGTAGTACATGTAACGAGTGAACAGTTCGTCCATTGGTGTCCCACTGATAGGATGGAAGATCTTCTCACAAAGGCTCTCAAGGTCTTTCCATTTTTCAATGAAGCTATCTTTTTCACCTTTTGCTGTAAAGATCTTATAAAACTGCGCTTTGAAAATATCAGAGTCCGAAAGCGGGAGGCCTCTGTCATTCAATGTTGAGAAGATCCGCAAGGCTGTATCCTGAGTCTCGGCCTCAATGGGAAGCAGGATGCAGTTGTACATTATGCGGGCGGGTAGATAAGCACAATAAGCAGGATATCTCCCAATAAAATCTTCGATTTTAGCTTGGAAGAAACGGAAAACATTAGCATATCTGCTCTTGAAACTCTTTTGCGCATCGCCATGCCGAAGAATGTACAGGAACTCTTCCTTATCATCGTCTGTTGAGACCTGAGAATCGATTTTAAGCTCATCCTCTATAAGGTTGTCAAACTCATCCGCTTTCCATATGCACTTAGCAATCGAGTTGCGTATGCTGACAGAGTTCTTGTCCTGCATGTTCAAGAACTTTGTATAGAAAGCTCTTAAAAGAAGCATGAGTGTTGTCAAGCGCTGCTGTCCGTCAATAATCTCTTGCTTGCCGTTGTTTTTATATGTAACAATCGGTCCTAAGAAGTATTCGTCGTCCTTTTTGAACTTGTCACAATCATCATCTGGGAATGCGAATGCGAAAATATCATCCCACAAGGTTTGACACTCCGTATCGCCCCATGCATATGGGCGCTGATAATCCGGAATCAAGAAGTCCGACTTCTTATCCGAAAACAGTTGATATATCGTCTGCTGATCAATGTTTAATTTCGACATTATGCTGTTACTCCTTTGCGCTTTCTAACTCTATCCTTGCAGAGCAGCTAACTCACGTTGAAGGCGTTTAATCTGTTCCTGCGCCTGCCCGTATTCCGTAAACGCTGAAACAATATCATCGTCATCCTCAAAACGAGGGCGAGCGGCATACTTTTTGTCCAAGATGTAGGTCTTTTCGACATCATCGAATCGTACTTTAATCTTATTCACATCCTGTTCGATAACAGTCCCAATTCCATAGATTGCTGCTGTCACCTGAACACCAATCAGAGAAATATCAGCGAATTCATCACAACTTCGTTCCAGATCAATAATCTGTTGCTCAAGATCGTCTATTTTTGCGAGTCGTTCTGCCTCCAGGCGTGCTATTTCTTCAGGTGTAAGAGAAGGCGCTGCAGTTTTCTTTCTGATCGTTTTGCCTGTTGAAGGAACCGTTAGCCCTCGATAGAAGTTATATGTACGGCAACAATACATAAGATCAAACGCCAACAAATGCAACGACTGATCATTGTAATGGTCTGGGGTCAGCCTGCCAAAATGCGCGTCCAGCAAGCTTTCATGCTCTTTAAGAACTGACACGATCTCATCACAGAGTCGGTAATAATTCGGAAGGCTGAAGTTCATTCCAGAGCCAATACTCAGGCCAAAATCAAGATATTTAGCCATAGTCTGCGCTTCACTAGCTTTGAATACGTAGTTAAAACCTGGCTCATTCATTGCAAGGAACACGGATGCAGAATGGCGATCCTGCTTGAAAGACCAGTTCCTGGGGAAGTATTTGCAACGAAGGATTTCATATTCATCGAGGAACTTGTCCATATTGTCCTGAACAACAGATGC
>CACZQU010000183.1 GCA_902783305.1 uncultured Lachnospiraceae bacterium
CTGTCACCTGAAAATGCGCTTATCTGCCCTTACATGCGAGCATGACGTTCAGATAAGCGCATTTTCAGGGACGGCTGAATAGTAACGCCGAGATCATTTTACCGGGAGCTTGAAGGAGCTCTTCAGTGAAACGATCCTGTTAAAGACCGGAGCACCCGGCTGGCTGTCCCGCCAGTCCGCGCAGAAAAATCCGCTGCGCACAAACTGGAAACGGTCATAGGGCTGCGCTTTGGCAAGCTCCGGCTCCACATAAGCCCTTTTCACGGTAAGAGAATTGGGATTGAGGTTTAATGATCCATCCTCTTTATTATATACTCCGAGTTCTTCATTCACGATATTCTCATAGAGACGTACCGTTACCGGCACTGCGGTTTTTGCCGCGACCCAGTGGATCGTTCCCTTTACTTTGCGGCCGTCCGGCGCATTGCCTCCCTTCGTCGAAGGATCATAGGTGCAGTAAACGGTCGTTACATTTCCTTCCTCGTCCGTCTCATAGCGGGTTGCCGTGACGAAGTATGCATTCATCAGGCGGACCTCCGCACCCGGGAACAATCGTTTATACTTGGGAGGCGGTACGATCATGAAATCTTCTCTCTCGATATAAAGCTCCCTGCCGAAGTCCACCTTTCTGCTGCCCAGCTCATCATTATCCAGATTGTTGGGAATCTCCAGCGTCTCCATCTGGTCTTCCGGGTAGTTCTCGATCACAAGTCTGACCGGGTCGATGACCGCCATGAGCCTTTTCGCTTTTCTCTTCAGGTCCTCGCGGATGCAGTATTCCAGCATGGCATAGTCTACAGAGCTGTTCGCCTTGGATACTCCTACCAGATCCACAAAGGTACGGATCGATTCCGGCGTGAAGCCTCTTCTCCTGAGCGCAGCGATGGAAACCAGCCGCGGATCATCCCAGCCATCCACGATGCCGTCCTCTACAAGCTTTTTGATATACCGCTTGCCGGTTACCACATTGGTCAGATAAAGCTTGGCAAATTCAATCTGCTTCGGCGGGTGATCAAACAGACCCACTTCATTCACCACCCAGTTGTACAAGGGGCGGTGATCCTCAAACTCCTGCGTACAGATCGAATGTGTGACTCCCTCGAAGGCATCCTCAAGCGGATGCGCGAAATCGTACATCGGATAAATACACCATTCGTCTCCCGTACGGTGATGGGACATGTGAGCGACACGGTAAAGGACAGGATCACGCATGTTCATATTCGGAGAAGCCATATCGATCTTTGCGCGAAGTACCTTCTCCCCATCCGCGTATTTTCCCTCCTTCATCTCCTCAAAGAGACGGAGGTTCTCCTCAATGCTGCGATTGCGGTAAGGGCTTTCCTTCCCGGGCTCCTTCAAAGTGCCCCTGTACTCCCGGATCTGCTCCGCGGTAAGGTCACAGACATAAGCCTTTCCCTCCCGGATCAGCTTAAGAGCTGCCTCGTACATCTTCGGAAAATAATCGGAAGCAAAGTACAGTCTGTCCTCCCAGTCCGCGCCCAGCCATCTGATGTCCTCCAGAATCGACTCCACAAACTCTGTCTTTTCCTTCGTGGGGTTTGTATCGTCAAAACGCATGTTGAAGGTACCATGATACTGCTGCGCCAGTCCGTAATTCAGCAGAATTGACTTGGCATGACCGACATGAAGGTAGCCGTTCGGCTCCGGCGGGAACCGTGTACACACATGGTCATAGGTGCCCTCCTCAAGATCCTTGTCGATAATATTCTCAATAAAATTTCTGGAAACTGTTTCGTTCTCCATCCTGTCCTCCCGTATCATGCTCCTGTGGATCATCCGCAAAAACCCATAGGAACGATAAAGTAACTATTCAGTCCGTGCCACACCCGATGCGGCGGAGCACGTGCCCGTAAAAATCAGCTGTCAGCGGTATAACGCACTTTCATAGCGGCCGCCCGTCGGCGGACAGCCGCCGTAACTGTAAAGAGGCTTGCGGAAACAGTTACCTGTTAATCATTACGTCTGACATATCCGGAATATCATATCACAATCTTACCGGATTGAAAACCGGAATTTCCCGCAGCTTTCCTGCCGGAACTGTGTTTCGTAACGATTTACTGCTTAACCGTAAAGCCGCGCGCAGGAAACGTCAGAACATGAACAGTACCCTGTGATCATCATTTCAGAAGAATTGCACTATATGATTTTAAGGGGGATGGTTCCGAGATTGATCTGTCGGACTCAATCTCAGAATCATCCCCCTGACTGATTATCTCGCA
>CACZQU010000184.1 GCA_902783305.1 uncultured Lachnospiraceae bacterium
AAGTGTATCGGCTGTAAATCCTGCATGCGCATCGGATGTCCCGCCATCTCCATGAAGGACGGGAAGGCCCGGGTCGACAATACTCTTTGTGTCGGCTGCGGCGTCTGCAGCCAGCTTTGTCCCAAGGATGCATTTGTATCTACAGCAAAGGAGGTCTGACCATGGAAACCAAAAGCATCATGATAGTGGGAGTCGGAGGCCAGGGTTCTTTGCTCGCCAGCAAGCTCCTGGGACATCTTCTCCTCTCCCAGGGCTTTGACGTAAAGGTATCCGAAGTGCACGGAATGTCTCAGCGCGGCGGCAGCGTTGTCACCTATGTCCGTTACGGCTCCAGGGTTTATTCCCCCGTCATCGACCGGGGAGAAGCCGATTTTATCGTCTCCTTCGAATTGCTGGAGGCTGCCAGATGGCTTCCCTACCTGAAAAAAGACGGCCAGATCGTCACCAACACGCAGCAGATCGATCCTATGCCTGTCATTACCGGAGCCGCGGAGTATCCCGGAGATCTGGTTGCAAAGATCCAGGCCGCGGGCGCCAGAATCGACGCAATGGATTGTCTGTCCCTTGCGGAGAAAGCCGGCAGCGCGAAAGCTGTCAATATTGTGCTTCTCGGACGCCTCTCACACTATTTTGATCTTCCCGAGGAAGCCTGGATGGCCTCTCTTGAGGCAAATGTCCCTGCAAAATTCCTTGAGATGAATAAAAAAGCCTTCGCTCTTGGCAAGAACGCATAGGAACTGCCTGTACAGCGGGGAACAGATATTCTTTTTCATGTATTTTATTTGTTCCTGCGAACAAAAGCTGCCGTTCCTTAAGGCTGTGCAACACCCCCACCGGCCGCAACCCCTGCTATTTCAGAGGGCTTTCCCTTCCGAATGCCTGAACATGCAGGTTTTGTAACGATAAGGATCTGCAAAACCCTGACTTTACCGTTACAGGTTTCTGGCTTTTCGGTTACTGTTCAGCTGAATAGTGACTAATTTCTGCATGCTCAGAAGGCAGCGGGAAATCCGCCGCCTAAACGAGAAAGGAGTATTAGAGTATATATGGAGAGATACTATCAGGAAGACATTGAATGCGCTTCTGAGGAACAGATCAAAGCGATTCAGAACGAAAAACTGTTGAAGCAGGTCCGTCATGTCTGGGAAAATGTCCCTTACTACCGTGAAAAAATGAAGGAAAAAGGGCTGACCCCAGATGATATCCAGTCTCTTGACGACCTTCACAAGCTTCCCTTCCTCTCAAAAAAAGACCTTCGGGATGCTTATCCTTACGGGCTTCTCGGTGTTCCGCTGAAGGACTGCGTAAGGATCCAGTCCACCTCCGGCACCACCGGTAAGCGCGTCGTCGCTTTCTATACCCAGAAGGACATTGATCTGTGGGAAGAATGCTGCGCCAGAGCCATTGTCGCTGTCGGCGGTACCAGCGATGATGTCTGCCAGGTATCCTACGGCTACGGTCTTTTTACCGGAGGCCCCGGCCTCAACGGCGGCTCCCACAAGGTGGGCTGCCTGACGATTCCCACCAGCTCCGGAAACACAGACCGCCAGCTGATGTTTATCAATGACCTGCAGGCAACGATTCTTTGCTGCACCCCAAGCTATGCCGCGTACCTGGGCGAACGGTTCAAAGAGCTGGGCTATACCCCGGAACAGATTTCCCTCAAAGCCGGTATTTTCGGAGCGGAAGCCTGGAGCGAAGAGATGCGCCGCGATATCGAGCATACCCTGGGCATCAAGGCTTATGACATCTATGGTCTGACCGAGCTCTCCGGCCCCGGCGTAGCCTTCGAATGCTCTGCCCAGAACGGAATGCATATCAATGAGGATCACTTCCTTGCGGAAATCATCGATCCGGACACCGGCGAAGTCCTTCCGGAGGGCAGCCAGGGAGAGCTCGTATTTACCTCTCTCGACAAGGAAGCCTTTCCGCTTCTTCGCTACCGTACCCGCGATATCTGTACTCTGACCCGGGGCAAATGCTCCTGCGGAAGAACCCATGTCAAAATGGCGAAGCCGAAAGGACGCTCCGATGACATGCTGATCATCCGCGGTGTCAATGTATTCCCGAGCCAGATCGAAACCGTACTGCTCAACCATGGTTATGCCGCCAATTACCAGATCATCGTTGACCGCGTCAACAATACCGACACCCTGGATGTCTGGGTGGAGATGACCCCGGAGATGTTCACCGACAATCTCGGCGAAATCGAACAGCGTCAGAAGGACCTGGTAGACGGACTGAAATCCATGCTCGGCCTCAAGGCCAAGGTCTCTCTTGTCGCCCCGAAAACCATCGCCAGGAGCGAAGGCAAGGCTGTCCGGGTCATCGACAGGAGAAAGATTTAATCCCCGCTGCCAGCTGTAAAGGAAATATACGGAGGTGCCCTATGAGCGTAAAACAGATTTCTGTCTTTTTGGAAAATAAACCTGGAACCCTGGAAGCGATGACCCGTACTCTGGCAGAGAATAATGTCGATATGCGGGCTCTCTCCCTCGCGGAAACAAAGGATTTCGGCATCGCCCGCATAATCGTAAACGACGTCTATGAAGCCACCAACGTCCTCAAGGAGGCTGACTTCGTAGCCAGTCTGACCCCGGTGCTTGCCTACGCGATCCCTGACGAGGCCGGCGGCCTGCACAGGCTTCTCACCTCATTCACAGAAGCCGGAGTCAATATTGAATATATGTATGCTTTCCTCGGCAGCAAATCCGCAGGCAAAGCGTACATGATTTTCCGCGTCGCCAATACAAAAGAAGCGGAAAACGCTCTTTCGGCCAGGGGACTGAAGTCGCTCAGCCAGGAGGAAATCTCTCTGATCTGATCCCGGGATAACGCGGTGCATACTGCTTTGCAAGCACTATGGCCTGACAGGGTAAACGTAACATCCATAAGCAGCCCAGCGCGTGAAGGATGAATAGTTTACCTGATGTCCTGAAGTTTTATCTGAAAAATGCCGGAAATCCAGTCTTCCGGGTTGCTTCATCTTTTCCTGCCTTTCCTCCTGTAAGGAGAATGGGATAAAGGTAAACGATGAACAGTAACCTCTCGAGGCTGGTTTCCGGCATTTTTCACATTTTTTCTTGAATTCATAGGGCTGTAGTAGTATATTTTATATGGTACTATCGGAAATCCGGGCTGAGTCATTCCGGAACTCCGTAAACAGCGGTTTCTTTATCTGACGAAGGAGGAAAGAAAGATGAAAAAAGCACTTGCGTTACTGCTCAGCGCAATGTTGTTGCTGGGTGCCCTCCCGGTTCTCGCCGGTGAGGAGGAAGCCGAAGGGTTGCAGCAGGATCTGGTCATTCTTTTTACCAGTGATGTACACTGCGGTGTTAACCAGAATTTTGGTCTCGCGTCCCTCGGGCAGATCCGTCAGGCCTATGAGGATGCCGGAAATTACACCCTGCTTGTCGACGACGGTGATTTTATCCAGGGAGAGCCTCTGGGAACCATGACCGAAGGGGAGGCCCTGACCTATCTGATGAATGTTGCAGGTTATGACATTGCCATTCCCGGTAATCACGAATTCGATTACGGCATGGATGTTTTCCTGGATCTTGCCGAAAAAGCGGACTTCCCGTATGTCAGCTGTAATTTTAACAAGGAAGGCGAACTGGTTTTTGATCCTTATGTCATCAAAGAATTTGACGGTGTGAAATTCGCGTTTGTCGGCATCTGCACACCGTATACTCTCACCTCCTCCACCCCGAAGTATTTCCAGGATGAATCCGGCAAATTTGTATACGGGTTCTTCCAGGACGATACCGGAGAGCTCCTGATCTCCAAGGTTCAGGAAGCCGTAGACGCTGCCCGGGCAGAGGGGGCGGATTATGTCATTGCCATGTGCCACCTCGGGAATGAAGATGCCTGCAGACCATATACGTATGAAGACATCATCACCAAAACCAATGGAATCGATCTCCTCCTCGACGGGCACAGCCATGACACAGATCAGGTTACCGTCAAAAACAAGGACGGAGAAGAAGTCCTCCGGTCTGCCTGCGGCACCAAGCTGGCCTGCATCGGTACCGCTACCATCGCGAAGGACGGTACCATCTCCAGCAATCTGCTCTCCTGGACCCTGCCCATGGACGCTCCCGCCGTCTTCCCGATTGACAACCCCGTCAGTGCTGCAATCAAGGACGCAACCGAGGATCTGGACGAGCTGCTCGCTGAGGTCGTCGGCGAAACCGATTTTGAGCTTACCATCAATGATCCCGTTGTAAAGGATGACAGCGGCCAGCCAATCCGTATTGTCCGCAGAGCCGAGACAAACCTGGGCGATCTTTGCGCTGATGCTGTCCGCTATGCCGGAAACGCGGATATCGCTATCCTCAACGGCGGCGGAATCCGTGTCTCGATCCCGGCCGGCCCGATCACCCGCAACAATATCCTGACCGTTCACCCCTTCGGCAACTCGGTCTGCGTCATCGAGGCAACCGGGCAGCAGATCCTTGATGCCCTGGAATGGGGCGCAAGGGCAATTCCCAGCGAAACCGGCGGATTCCTGCAGGTCTCCGGACTCACCTATGAAATCCATACTTATATTGACAGCCCCTGCACTCAGGATGAAGACGGAATATGGACCGGAGCCGACGGTGAATACCGGGTAAAGAATGTCATGGTGGGAGACGAGCCTCTGGATCCGGAGAAAACGTACCGCCTTGCCGGCACCAATTATATCCTGCTGGATCAGGGTGACGGATACAACATGTTCGGTGATGCCGATGTCCTCGAGATAGAGATGGCCCTGGACAATCAGGCTCTTCTCAACTATATTGTCGATGTTCTTGGCGGCGTTATCGGGGAAGAATATGCCGATCCTTATGGACAGGGACGTATCATCGCTGTCGAAGAAAAACCGGATCAGACACAGGACGTAACACAAGCCGCTTCGGAGGAGGCTTCGGAAGACTCCTCCCAGCCGGACGCCGAAGCTCCGGCTGAGTCAGAAACAGCAGGCGAACCTGTCACAGAGGCTGCTGCCGAAGAAGCAGAAGCCCAAACCGAAGCGGAAATCGAAACCGAAGCAGCTCAGCCGGAGTCAGAGGCTTCCGCTCCGGAGAAAGAGCCCGCCGAAGAAGATACAGATTCAGCAGACTCCGAAGAAGCATCAGAATCAGAAGCAGAAGCGGAAGAAGGCACAGAAGAAACCGGATCCGGCGGCGGATTCAACTTCTCCAATATTCCTTCTATTGACGAGCAGGTCATCGCAACTGTCGGTGAATAAGTGTCAAACCTGACATATGGATGAGAAATCCCCCAGGATCCTGGTATCCTGGGGGATTTTTTCCCCTTTATTCAACCGTAAAAGCCATGCAGAGACGGCCGGAGTGTTAACCGGCCGCCGGTCGTAACCATTCGTGGTTTTACGGTAATGCCCCGCGCGGAGAAGGTTAGACCGTGAATAGTAACCCACGCTCTCGTCTTTTTCAAAACAGGAAAAAAAAGCTTGCAATTCTTTTGGAAATAGTGTATTCTCTAATGCGTCGACGCGTTTAAGCTTCAACGCGTTTAAGTGTTAAAGTATACCTGGGAGGTTCATTATGCTGATCAAAATCATACTTCTGCTGGCTTTCTTTTCCGTCATGGTCATTATCGGCCTGATCTGCCGCAATAAAACTGCCGACGTCAATGGATTCGTCCTGGGCGGCCGCGCTGTAGGGCCGTGGCTGACCGCTTTCGCATATGGCACTTCTTATTTCTCTGCTGTCGTTTTTGTCGGTTATGCAGGGCAGTTTGGCTGGAAATACGGAATCGCCGCCACGTGGGCAGGTATAGGAAACGCCGTTCTCGGATCGTTTCTTGCCTGGGTAGTTCTCGGACGCCGGACCCGTATCATGACTCAGCATCTGGATTCCGCCACCATGCCCCAGTTTTTTGAGGCACGCTTCGGAAGCACCAATCTGAAGATTGCCGCGTCCATCATCACCTTTATTTTTCTGATCCCGTATACCGCTTCCCTTTATAACGGACTTTCCCGCCTGTTTGGTATGGCCTTCAATATCGATTACTCGATCTGCGTAATTGTCATGGCCATCCTCACCGGAATCTATGTCATTGCCGGCGGATACATGGCGACCGCCATCAATGACTTCATTCAGGGTCTTATCATGCTGGTCGGCATCTGCGCGGTTATCGGAGCTGTCCTGGGCAGCCAGGGTGGATTTCTGGCCGCGCTGGACGGCCTGGGCAGAGTCACCGACGAGACCGTCTCCTCAACACCCGGGATTTTCGCTTCCTTCTTCGGACCCGATCCGGTCAACCTTCTCGGGGTTGTGATCCTGACCTCACTTGGTACCTGGGGGCTTCCGCAGATGGTTCAGAAATTCTATGCCATCAAAAGTGAGAAATCCATTTCCACCGGCACTGTCGTTTCCACCTTTTTTGCTTTTGTTGTAGCCGGCGGCTGCTATTTTCTCGGAGGCTTTGGCCGTCTTTTCTCAGATAAAATTGACATTGCCGCAAACGGATTCGACTCGGTCAATCCGACGATGTTGTCCGGTCTCCCTGATCTGCTGATCGCCATCGTCGTCATCCTTGTTCTCTCTGCTTCCATGTCAACACTTTCTTCCCTGGTGCTGACCTCCAGCTCCACCCTGACTCTGGATCTGTTGAAGGGCCGGGTCGTCAAGGACATGGACGAGAAGAAACAGGTTACGATCATGAGAGAGCTGATCGTCGTCTTTGTCGCCATCTCCGTCGTGATTGCCATCATTCAGTACCGCACAAATGTCACTTTTATCGCTCAGCTGATGGGTGTGTCCTGGGGAGCAATGGCCGGTGCGTTCCTTGCCCCGTTCCTCTATGGACTCTACTGGAAAAAGGCCTCCTGCGCAGGGGTCTGGTGCAGCTTCCTCTTTTCCACCATTGTCATGCTGGCCAACATGTTTGTCAGAAGCAAATTCCCGGTTCTTCTCCAGTCTCCCATCAACGCCGGAGCATTCTGCATGCTTGCCGGTCTGGTGATCGTACCGGTTATTTCCCTCTTCACTCCTAAGCCGGATAAGGATGTGGTAGAAAGCGCCTTCTCCTGCTACCAGAAGAAAGTTCTTGTCCCGCAGAGAGAAGCCTTGGGAGAAGATTCTGAAACGAAGTAATCCTTGCTTTGCCTTATGGCATCCCTTACGCCGTCTCTTCATTTCAGCCTGCGTTTCGCCGAAGCGGTCTTGAAGAGACGGATTTTTTCTGTCTCCTGACAGTTTCCTGACCAGGCAGCGATCACGGATAACCGTAAAGCCATACCGCGGAGATGGATCAGACCGTGACTGGTAACACTGCCAGGACTGCAGGGAAAAGGAGGTACTCTGCTTATTGCGCTTTATATCCTTTTTAGAGTATAATATCTATATGTAACTGACTCATCACCAGGCAAAAAAGGAGAAATCAAAGCATGAATATTCTAAATACCAGATTTGTTCGAGGTTTTGTCAAGATGGCAGACGATGGCTTCCAGCAGGGATGGCACGAACGCAACGGCGGGAATCTTTCCTATCGTCTGAAGGAAGAAGAAGTGCAGCATATCCTTCCCAGGCTTATGGACCATGGCACCTGGCAGCCTATAGGAACCAGTGTCCCGGGGCTTGCCGGGGAATATTTCCTGGTCACCGGAAGCGGAAAATATTTCCGCAATGTTATCGTAGATCCTGAAGCCTGTATTGCCATCATTGAGCTTGACGATAAGGGAGAGAATTACCGGATCCGCTGGGGTCTCGTGGAGGGCGGCAAACCTACCAGCGAGCTTCCCGCGCATCTGATGAATCATGAGGTAAAGAAGCGGGTGACTGACGGAAAACACCGCGTCATTTATCACGCTCACACCACAAATGTTATTGCCCTTACCTTTATTCTTCCGCTGAAGGACGAAATATTCACCCGCGAGCTCTGGGAATCCGCCACGGAGTGTCCCGTCGTCTTCCCCGGCGGTGTCGGCGTCGTTCCCTGGATGGTGCCCGGAGGCAGAGATATTGCTGTGGCCACCAGTGCCCTTATGGAGAAGTATGACGCGGCAATCTGGGCGCATCACGGCATGTTCTGTTCCGGAGAAGACTTTGATTTGACCTTTGGTCTGATGCATACCATAGAGAAATCTGCCGAGATCCTGCTGAAGGTATACTCTGTCCGTCCGGATAAGCTTCAGACGATCACAGCCGAAAATCTCCGTGCAGTCGCCAGCAGCTTTAATGTCACTTTACCGGAAAGATTCCTGTATGAAAAATAAACCGGATGTCTGCCATATGCCGCCATACCGGATCCCGGCGCATATGGCCGGATCCTTATTCCGCATTGGAAGGGAGGTGCAGTATGCGGATTTCTCTCAAGGCTGTTCTGCTTACCGTTTTCATGCTTTTTTTATCTGTGTCATTGACCTCAGCCAGTGAAATCGGCATTTCACAGCAGGAATTTCTTGATCGTTATTCCAAAGCTGTGGAAGACTACAACTCTGCCTACGCCAGCACCGAAGGTGTCCGTGAGAAAAAGGCTATCGAAAAAAGCCAGCTCTCTATCACCCGTTTTTCACCCAATGATGTCCTGGAAGTCATCATCAACGGAGCGTCTGCCTTCAAGGAGCCAATGGGGAATATGATCCTTCTGACAGATGACATAACGCGTTTTTCCACCAGCGATATTACATTGGATGTGGCAATGGCTATTTATGCCTTTGACCTTTCCTTTCAGGAGGTCCAGCAGGCGACAAAGCTGTATATGGATCTGTCTCACAGCAAAACAGGGACGATCTCACATGGAAATGTCGATTATACGATTCTCAATCAGAACGGCAACATGCTCCAGGTTGAAGCCGTCTACAGAGGTTACCGGCCGATTCTCGGCATCACACCGACACCCGGTATTGAAGCAGATCGTCCCTTAGACGGAGACGAAAGCTCCGCCCCGGAGGACGCACAAGCCCCCATCGGGACGGAAGATGAAGAAATCACTCCTGCTCCCGAACCTGAGGTTTCTCCCGCTCCCGCGGTGGATATCTCGCCCGCTCCGGAGCCTGAGCTCTCTCCTGTCCCGGTGGCAGACATCTCGCCTGCTCCGGAGCCTGAGCTCTCTCCTGCTCCCGCGGCGGACATCTCGCCCGCTCCGGAGCCTGAGCTCTCTCCTGCTCCCGCGGCAGACATCTCACCCGCTCCGGAACCTGAGCTCTCTCCCGTTCCCGCGGCGGATATTTCTCCTGCTCCGGAGCCTGAGCTCTCTCCCGTCCCCGCGGCGGATATTTCGCCTGCTCCGGAGCCTGAGCTCTCTCCTGCTCCCGCGGCAGACATCTCGCCCGTTCCGGAGCCTGAGCTCTCTCCCGTCCCCGTGGCAGACATTTCGCCTGCTCCGACGGCTGAACTCTCCCCCGCTCCCGCGGCAGATAAATCACCTATGCCGGCAGCAAGGATTTCACCCAATCCTGCCAGGGCGGATGCGCCATCTCCTGCCGTTGGGGTAAAACCTCCTATGGCAGCCCGGCCGTCGCCAACGCCTGTAGCCGCACCACTGCCTGCTCAGCCGCGGTCATAAAGGATTTCATGGGGAGTCCTGCGATGATCCGGCAAAACGGTACCATTCCGTAAGACAAATGACAAAAAGGCTGTGAAAAGAATTCTTTTCACAGCCTTTATTATCTGAATAAACGCAGACCAGCATAGTCTGAAATAATCTTCTTTTTCCTCCGGATCCGTCACTCAATCGTCAGAATATCTGCAAAGCCCGTCACGTCAAAAATTTCCTTGACTTCCTCAGAGGCATTCCGGACAACCATACTACCCTGCTTATTCATAATTTTCTGAGCAGACAGAAGCACCCGCAAACCCGCACTGGAAATATAAGCCAGTTCTTTCATATCCATTACAAGGTCTGTCACTCCGCCCAAAGCATTCTTCAGTTCTCCCTCCAGCTGGGGAGCCGTAGTCGTGTCGAGCCTTCCCTCCAATGAGATTGTAAGCTTGTCGCCGTCCTTATTCTTCGTGATGCTCAGCATATTTAACTATCCTCCTGCTCAAAATTATCCCTGTATCCAGAGTCTTAATCCTTACCCTCTTATCATAAAGAGAAAAGGATATAATTTCAAGCTATTTTTCCATATTTTCTCAGAAACTGTCCGTCCGGCTGCCCCTCCTCAACCACGATCAGTCTGTTGTCTTCCATATACTCTCCAAAATCATCATACTCAATATGTGCATATTCGATCGAACCATAATAATTCGTCTGCATCATCCGGCCCTCCTTACGTGAAACAAAGCACAAACACCATTACCTGACAGCGCCGCTGCGCTGTGCTCTCCTGATGACCGGATCATATCATACTCACTGTCACACAACCTTCACATTCTCTCCCGAATGCACATATTCAAGTTTTTTCCCCATAATTCTTTTCATGGCCTCATACGCTTCCATCCCGGTACAATGGCAGGTGATAAACCTTGTCGGGTATTGAGTCAGTTTCTTTGCCATTTCTTCGATGATAACGCGCTCATCCTCCGTATAGGCGGTTTTCTTCATCAGATGGAACCCGCTGATCACCACATCCGGAGCGGCTTTATATTTTTCCAGGTAAGAATTCATAATATTAAGAATTCCATTATGGGCACAGCCTGAAACGAGAATCCTCCTGTCGCTGGCTTTGATCACGAGATACTGTTCATGACGGAATTCATCCTTCATAAAGTCATTACCATTCCTGATCAGCAGCCTCCTGTTCGTAAACGGAACCTCACAGATCCTGTGCTTTACGGTAAAAAGCTCCAGCTCATCATCGATCCTGAAATCCCCGTCAACCGTCACAATCTGGTGAAGATGTGGTATCTGTTTATCTATGCCGATATATCTGAAGCGTTCTCCCTTCGCATCTTCGCCGTCATCGGCATAGTACTCTCTGTCCGCTGTCTTCTGCATATAAATCTTTGCCTGGTCGTTGAGTCCCGTAAAAGGCATGATGCCTCCGGAATGGTCATAATGCCCATGGCTCAGTACAACCGTGTCAACCCTGCCAAGGTCGATGCCAAGTCTCAGCGCGTTTCGCAGCGTCTCCCCGGAAGGTCCCAGATCAACCAGCAGCTTGTGAGAACCGGTTTCCATATAAAAGGACAATCCATGCGCAGGTACACATCCGCCCACTCCTTCCGTATTCTCAATAAGGTTAACGATCTTCATTTCTTCCAGCCTTTTTTCGTCTGGCATAGCTGCACTGCCTGATTCATAAACTGTCTGCCCAGGATTTCAGTTCCTCCACAGAAGCATCACTCCTGAAGCGTTTTCCGTCGGCAACAGCTGCCCCTTTGGCAAGAGCCTGCAGGTTTTCAGCCGTTTCACCAAGACCGCTGCCGCCGGAGGTCGCAAACGGAATAACTGTTTTCCCGCTGAAATCATAGCTCTCCATAAAGGTATCGATGATCGAGGGCTCACGGTACCACCAGATCGGGAATCCGACAAATACCACATCATATTCCGCCATGTTCTCCACCCTGCCTGCAATCGCCGGGCGGGAGCCGGCGTCATTCATCTCAACAGAGCTTCTGCTGTGTTCATCCTTCCAGTTCAGATCCTCCTCCGTATAAAGCTGCTCCGGAACGATTTCGAACAGATCCGCCTGCGCAGCCTTTGCCAGATTCTCCGCTATACTTTTTGTTGTTCCGCCCGCGCTGAAATATGCTACCAATGTCTTTGCCATGATGATCTCCTTTCATCTTCCATCTGCGTATGTCAGGTAAGATTTACGATTTTCTGCTGTAACTGCTGGTTGTTATCAGGTTTCTGATTCACAGGCTTATCGTGTCTATCGTAGTTATTGTATCATGAACTCACTGAAATAGAAAGGTAATCCAGGAAGATCATATGCCTTATACCCAGTCGTTGTTACTGTTCACGGAACCGTATAGCCACGCGCGGGAAGGTTAGACCTTGAATAGTAACCAGTTGTTGTTACACAATTTACAATAAACTCACGCGCAGG
>CACZQU010000185.1 GCA_902783305.1 uncultured Lachnospiraceae bacterium
AGCCGGTCGTCGGCGCACATGTGGAGGAATACCTGCCTGCTCTGAACGCCGCGCTCTCACAGCTCGGGACAGAATAAATAATTGCAGTACAAAATGACTCCAACGGATTTGATCATCGATCTGTCATTTTTTCAGAAATTTTCTGACGATGAATGAACATAAACCAACAGCCAGAAGGATCTCTACTATTATGAAGCCAATTGCGAAAGCTCCTGTGAAAAAACCTGTGAAAATACCGCCAAGAATAGCAAAAAAAGCAATGAGGGAAATAAAAAAAAGTGTGATCATATTGTTATCCTCCCAGATTATGATATATGCAGCTTATTTCTGTATACTTGAAATATTGAATAACCCAGCCATCAGATTTTTCAGGATATCCTGCTTATCAGGTTCGAGTCCGTCAAACCGGACACCGGACAGAGGACACTGATCCTTTCGAATGATTTCTACCGGAATCGCTGCCTCATCCAGTTCTTCAACAAATGCGTCAAAATACACTTCCGACAGAAAATTCTGGGCAAATAACAGGCAGAAACTTCCATTGATGCAGGCAACTTCGATCTGCACATCAAAAGCATCCGCTTCCGCCAGAACAAACACTTCCCGGATATAGGGATCCAGCGGCCCGAAGCTTCTGCTGTTCGCATAGGAAACGCAAGTGGTTCCTCTGGATGTAAACGCGAAAGATACATCAGTCATCGTTGTTTTCAGCGGAAGAGGGATCTTGCTCATGATTTCAGACACATTCTGCCTGTCTTTCAGATAATTCATGGAGTTCTCCGGCTGTGCCTGAAGCATAAGCTGGCCTCTGGCGACAGTACACATGATCGTGCCAAGGCTGGCCGCCAGAAGGCACAGCTCGTGAACCTCCCGTCGCTTTGAAACATCACAAGCCATCAGATGAACCTCATGTCCTTCTGATTCCAGCAGCGCTTTTGCCTTCTCCAGCTTCTCCACTGTTCTTCCGGTCAGTACCAGGATGACATTTTTATCCATATTTCTTGCGGTTTCCAGTCCCATTCCGCTTCCACCGCCGGTAATTACACATACATTAGCCATTTTCTATTCTCCTGTTTAATTCAAAATAATGACCTTCCGCTTCTTTCCTTAATCCTGCTTTCCTTTTTCCTCTTCCGTCTTTATGATTCCCTCCGCAAGGAGCCACTGCACCATATCATGGATTGTCTCCTCGTAAGACCGGGTAGTATAGCCAAGCTCTTTCTGCGCTTTTTCATAACTGAACCGGTTGTTCCTGATCAGATTGTATACATTAAAGGATGTCAGAACAGGCTTCTCTCCGGTTGCCTTTCCCATGGCGTCCATCAGATGCCCCATGATATTGGCAGCGAAGGGCGGGATAAAAAAGCTTACTTTCTTTCCTCCGCCTTCTTCCGTTATCATACGGCAGAATTCCTTGAACTCGACAGGCTCGTTCGCGAGAATATAACACTCCCCGCAGCGCCCTTTGTCAGCCGCGCCGATCACACCGTGGGCCAGGTCCCTGACATCACATAGATTGAAATTACCGTCGATGCCGGCAGGAAGCTCACCGCTCATGATCCTGATCAGGTTCTGGGTGATCTCGCCGACAGCAAAATCCCCGGGACCCATAATGCCGCTTGGATGGACAACACAGGCATTCAGTCCTCTGTGGTGAACAGCGTCCAGGACTTCCTGCGTAGCCAATGCCTTACTCTGGGCATAGCAGCCGGGTACCTTGGTCTCATCAAAATAATCTATCTCGCTGATTACCGTTCCCTCGGGCAGCTCCGGAATCGCGCCGGTGCTGGAGCAGTATACCAGCTTTTGGACACCTGGTGTGGAAAGGCAAAGTTCAATAATATTCTTCGTCCCCCCCACGTTCACATCGATGACTTTCTGGTTATAGTCGGGGCTGGAAGTAACGATACTTCCGATATGCAGTACGACAGCCTCTTCCCCCTCCGGGATGTCAAAAAACGGCTTCAGGCTTTCCATGTCTGTAAGATCACCCTCAACAATTTCTGCTTCTTCCGGTACAAATTTTCTGGCCGGATCGTTTGGCAGAATGAAAGCCCTGACTTTCCTGCCTTCATCGATCAGCTGCCGGCAGACGGTTCCCCCAAGAAAACCGGCAGCCCCTGTAACCAGATAGAGAGTATCCCTGTTTGTTTCTGCTGACATAGTTTGCTTCTCCTTTTCTGTACATGATAATGATACATTTTGTGTGAATTGAGATTTGCATTACCGGTAATAATGTTATCAATCTGGCAAAACAAATCCTTCCATGATTTTTCAGGAAGGTTTGCCGTGGTTACTTTCATTCAAATATTCCATTTAAGGAGCCAGATACCGTTCGAACCCGCGAAGCGGGTGAGTTATGGAATCGGCATCCGAACGGTATTCGGCAGAGTAAAACATACGTTTTAGAGGAGTCATTTTGCACTGTAATCATATTTACACAGAAGTACCAAAATATCTGTTCCGGATATTTCAGTACTTCTGCATATACCGCGATGAACAAATATGCCTTTTCAATTATTATTATCCGCGAGTATAGTATACTTCTGGTATAGGATCTGGCCGTATTAGGAAAGCGATCCCGGATTCTTCAACCCCAACGCGCTGTGCCAGTCAATAAAGTGGTGTATGGTTTCTGCATGTCTTTCGTACTGTTCCCATGTAAAATCCAGAAAAAACGGCTCATAGTAGAGAGCCCATACACTGTACGTAAGAACGTGCAGTTCCTCTTCCGAAACCTCCTTCGTTGCCAGGCCGCGCCGTCGTGCTTCCTGATAGTATTTATAATCCAGGGCATTCATTTTCTCCGTCCATTCCTGGTGGAAATTTTCATAACGGCTTCCTGAAGAACACCGGACCAAAAGTGTAAAGTCATCTTTTCGATCATATAAAAAACAAAGCCACCGCCTGTTGGTTTCAGGCAGCATGGAAAAAGAGTCATACAGCTCCTGATCCGTCCATTTTGTCAGATCAGCCTTCCCTATCTCGGAAACATAATCTGTCAGATCATGAACAGTGCCCGATACAAGTGTGGAAAACAGATCTTCTTTTCCCTCATATCGTTTGTAAAGAGCGCCTGTA
>CACZQU010000186.1 GCA_902783305.1 uncultured Lachnospiraceae bacterium
CATTTATTTCATACGCTTACGATAAGTGAAATTATATCATTATGCCTTTGGTTGTCTGTCATATGGTCTTCACTGCCAGAAGGCCGGTCAATCAGTCTTTCCAGCCTTCCGGAAGATACGCGATACCGGCTTCAATCATGTCCTTCACAAGGGATTCAACATCTTCCCCGGAGCAGTTTTTCCCGCGGATCAGGGGATCATTCATAAACGCTTTTACAACCAGACCCCGGTCGCACTCTCTCGCTGCCCGGTAAATGAGCTCATGATTTTCGATATGCGGCATCAGCAGCTCTTTTATGTTTTCCGGAACAGACCCGGCTTCTATCGGGCGGATCGAGTCCCGGCAGAATACGGCATTCGTCTCCACCACCGCGTGAGCCGGAAGATTCGGAATCTGGAGCGCGGTATTCGGAATATTGACATTACTGATAAAGCGGGACAATCCACACAGAGCCTTGATCAGAAGGATGCCTTCCTCCCCGGTAGGTTCAAGGGCAATCTCCTCCTTTCCCTCGGTCAGTCTCCGGCTTCTGGCAAGCCGGTCCTGAAGGTCCTGCTTTCTCCACTCGACACTCGTCAGGCTGAATTTCCAGTCCTTCACTGTCTCCGGATCCTTCAGATATTCATTTCCCGGCATAAATTCCGCCAGATGACGGTCTCCTGCCGCGGCGATCAGCCCATATCTGCGAAACAGATCCATTTTGACCCGGTGCATGCAGGCGAAATGAGAATTCATCCAGTTCTCACCCTCCAGCTGATAGCCCTCCTCAAAATGCTTGTCGATATAGCTCTGATAGACCGGGAACAGATCCACATCACGGTAAGAAGCCTCGGTAAACCAGGTAAAATGATTGATTCCGATGACATTGACGAAAATGTCATGCCAGTCCTCAACCTTTTCTCCGCTCTCGTACTCATAGATACCCTTCAGCACCTTCTGGGTTCCAAAGACCTCATGACAGCATCCGAAGGCCTTGATTCCGGGAAAAACATCATACAGTGTTTTTACGCACAGCGACATCGGATTGGTGTAATTGATGACCCAGGCATCCGGCGCATATCTTTTCACCGCTTCGGCAATCTCCACAAACATCGGAATTGTACGCAAAGCACGGATCATGCCGCCAGGGCCTGCCGTATCCCCGACAGACTGCCAGACTCCCAGCCTCTCGGGCAGGTGAACGTCACTGGCCATCTCATCAAAGGTTCCCGGAAGTATGGAAATGACGACAAAATCGCATCCCGTGAGTGCTTCCTCCAGATCTTTACTGACGGTAAACTTCCACTCTCCTTTTGCCTCAGGCCGGCTCATCAGATGATTTCCGATGATTTCATTTTTCCTGGCCGCCTCCTCATCGATATCATAGAGGCGGATCGTCCCGCTGATCTCATCGTCAAGAGCCAGATCCGTCATAAAGGTCCATGCCCATCCCCTGGATCCCCCACCGATGTAAGCAATCTGGATTTCTCTCATTTTTCCGTCTGTATATTTCATATTCTATTTCCATTTGCCTTTCCATAAAAAAACATAACGGCCTGGCGAGATAGAGCGGCCGTTTTCTTACAAAAAATCTACCCTTTGATTCCGGAATTGGAGATTCCCTCCACAAGAGATTTCTGGAAAAAAAGGAAAAGGATCGTTGCCGGAATAATCGACAGGGTGGACATGGCCAGAGTCGCGCCGATATCCGAACCGGAGGAGGGATCGTTAAACAGCTTCAGGGCAAGGGATATCGGCCTCATTTCCGGTTTGGTGACATACAGCAAAGCGGAAAGATAATCGTCCCATCTCCAGATAAAAGAGAAAATCGCGCTGGTGATCATGGCCGGGGTGACAAGAGGAAGGATAATCCGGAAGAAAATCCCGTAATAGGAGCACCCGTCAATCTTCGCCGCCTCATCCAGTTCCTTCGGCACACCGCCGATAAAATTCATGATCAGGTAAACGAAAAAGCCCTGAATCGCAAAAAAGTAGGGAACAATCATCGGATAATACGTCCCAACCCAGTTCAGTCTTCTGAACCACATATACTGAGGAATCATGAGAATCTGAGGTGGCAGCATCATCGTCGAAAGCACCAGCACAAAAAGAAATCCTCTGAGCCTGAAATGCAGCCTCTGGAGTGCATAGGCGACAAAAGCCGAAGAAATCAGCGTCCCGAAGGTGGACAAAATAGAGATGAAGAAGGAGTTCCTGAAAAAGGTGGCAAAAGTATATCCCATGAACCCTTTCCAGCCCGTAATATAATTATCCAGTGTCCAGGTCGCCGGAATCAGCTGTCTCGCAGTAGGCAGAATGGTGTTGGTGGGTTTAAAGGAGCTGAGGATCATCCATAGTAATGGATAAACCATGATAAACGCGCCGCAGGTAACCAGAATGTGGTAAACCATGGCCCCTGCCGTTTTTTTTCTTTTCATGCCTCTTCCTCCTCTTTCACTCTTCAAAAACCCATTTGCTGCGGCTCCAGAACAGGAGGGCCGTCACCACCGAGATAATCACCAGCATGATCCATGCCAGCGCGGAGGCATATCCCATCTGGCTTTTTCCCATGCTCGGGAACGCTTTGCGGTATACATAAAGCGTGTAAAACAAAGTACTGTCCTTAGGCTGGCCGTCTGTGATCAGCTTGCTCTGGGTAAACGCCAGGAAGGAATTGATCGTCTGCTGGACAAGATTAAAAAATATTGTCGGAGTCAGCAAAGGAAGAGTGATTTTCCAGAACTGTTTCCATTTATTCGCCCCGTCAACCATAGCTGCTTCGTAAAGCTGACGGCTGATCTGCTTGAGGGCGGAAAGGAAGATCAGCATGGAAGAACCGAACTGCCATACGGTCAGAATAATCAGAACCCAGATCGCGGTTTTTTCGCCGAACCAGTTGAAATTCTTCATCCCCGGGAAAAGAACGCTCAGAATCGCATTGATCGTACCCGTCGGCTCAAACATACGCCGCCACAGAATGGCAACCGCCACGGAACCACCGATGATAGAGGGCAGGTAATAAGAAGCCCGGTAAAACGGTGTGGCTTTGGTATCCCGGGCGAGTATCAGTGCCACGATCAACGCAAACACTACTTTCAGCGGAGTTCCGATGAGAGCATAGTAGCATGTGACACGAAGCGCTTTCCAGAATGATTTATCATGAAAAATATTGATATAATTCTTCAGTCCGATGAATGTTGCAGGATTCTGAATATCATATTTACAGAAGGAAAAATAAAGAGACATGATCATAGGGATGAGCATGAACATCAGAAAGCCGAAGATAAAGGGCAGGCTGAAAACATAGCCGGCTACATGCTCCTGGCCGATCCATTGCCGGAAAGACATCTTGTTTTTTTTCAAGAGCGGATACCCCCTTTTTGCGCCAAAAGCCTCTTGAACGCAAGAGCGTCCAAGAGGCCGTTGTTGTGTCAAAGCCAATGCCGTACGAAAAAAGCGGCATCGGCACCTGGTCAATAGTTTTCCGCTACGTCGTTCGACCCATCCACGAATTCTTCGGCAAGCTCCGATGCGGTATAGCTGGTGTTCGGATCAAGTGCTTCACTGGCAAGTCCTTCAATGACGTCTGTGTTGACCGTTCCGGCATACCCGGGAAGAGGCGGGAAAATCTCCGTGGAATTCTCTGCTACGAAATCAAGGTAATCCACGATGACCGGATACGTCTTATCTGATTCGGAAACCGCGTCCGAGATAGCAGCAGCGACTTCACTGTTTGCCGGGATGCCGCGCTCCGCGCGAAGCAGGGTGTTGGCGTCCACATCATTGATCAGATAGTTGAGGATAGCCACCGCGAGGTCAGGATTCTGG
>CACZQU010000187.1 GCA_902783305.1 uncultured Lachnospiraceae bacterium
AACTGGAAGGAATCCTTGAACAGACAGGGCTGAACATCAATGTAAGGGGTGAAGCCTTGTCACTGGAACAGTTTGTAAGGCTTTCAGACCAGATTTCATTGATGGGTCTGTCAGAATAAAAACACCCTTTACCCCGGTAAGGATACCGGGGTATTCTTATGAAAGAGTGATGACTTCAGGATCCGTGGATCGAAAAGATCGGAACACCCCGTAGGAGTCATTTTGCACTATAACCATTTATTTGCACAAAAAATCTTATTAATTATATGAAAAATTATAAAAAATAATGGTGTCTCTTCATGGTACAATAATAAGACGTTGATATCTTTTTTGGAGGTTGTAAAAATGTCAGAAACAATGAAGGATTTTGAAAATGAACTTGATGCTTCCTTTCGCAAGATCGAGGAAGGAGACATTGTTACTGGTACTGTCGTAAGCGTGGACGAGAAAGAAGTGACTGTAGATCTCAATTATTATTCAGGCGGAGTAATTGCTCTTGAAGATTACAGCACGGAGCCAGGCTTCAGCCTGAAGGATCGTGTCCAGGTAGGTGATCAGGTTCAGGCGGCAGTAAAAAATAAAGATGATCATGGAAATATCCGTTTGTCAAGGATTGAGGCGAATGATGTCCTTTCCTGGGAGAAGCTGAAGGAGCTCCGGGATTCCAGAGAGCCTGTTGACGTCGTGGTGAAGTCCGTAGTAAAGGGCGGTGTTGTCGCTTATGTGGAAGATGTAAGAGGCTTTATCCCGGCTTCCAAGCTGTCCCTTGGCTATGTAGAGGATCTCGATTCATTTCTGAACAAGACACTGCAGGTTCAGGTGATCGACGTCGATAAGGATGCGAAAAAGCTTGTTCTTTCCGCAAAGGATGTACTCAGAAAAAAGGCAAGAGAAGAGCAAAGCAATGTGATCAACAGCATTCAGGTAGGATACGTAGCTGAGGCAAAGGTGGAAACCCTTCAGCCGTATGGAGCTTTTGTCCGCCTTGATAATGGCGTGTCAGGACTGGTTCATGTCTCTCAGATCGCCAACAGAAGAATCAAAGAGCCTTCCGAGGTTCTGGCTGTAGGAGATACCGTAAAGGTAAAGGTCATCAAGATAAAAGACGGCAAGCTTAGCCTGAGCATCAAAGATGCGGATTCCACCGCTGCGCCGGAAAGAAGGGAAGAACGTGTTGTCATTCCGCAGTCTGGTGAGGAAGCTACGACTTCTCTTGGTTCTTTGTTTGAAGGATTGGATCTTTGATCGTATAATATTTCAACAGATCCTGTCAGGGAAGCTTTTAGAATAATCATCGGGGGACTGTGAAGGATTTCACAGTCCCTTATCTCTTTTTATGTTACAGTTCAGCCTCTGATCTCCCGTCACTCTTCAAATCCGCTTCTGCGGCATTTTCCGCCGGTTATGCAGAGCAGGTTTTCTCACGATGGGAGTTGGCAGCCTCCGGCCGGAAAAATGAAACGGACTGCCGGGGTTTTCCTGAGGATACCCGGGAAAGGAAAAGCGATGAAATATCAGGATAAAATATATGTAATCGGCCATAAAAATCCCGATACAGACTCTATTTCTTCTGCGATAGTCTATGCGGATTTTAAAAACAGGATAGATTCTTCCATACGGTATCTGCCCAGAAGAGCCGGACAGATCAATGAAGAAACCCAGTTTGTTCTGGAACAGTTTCATATTGATCCTCCTGCGTATATGGGGAATATCGGAACTCAGGTTAAGGATATGGAAATTACCAGCATTCCGGAAGCGGATGCATCCATGTCGCTCAAAAATGTCTGGGATCTCATGAAGGCAGAGGGAATTGTCACACTTCCCATTGTGACGAAGGACGGGAGTCTGGATGGGATCGTTACCATCTCAGATATTGCCCAGACATATATGGAGACGAAGGACAGCTATCTTCTTTCCAGGGCAAAAACCAGGTATCAGAGAATCGCGGAAACTCTGGATGGCATACTTCTGGAAGGGAAAGGAGAGGGTGTCTTCGAGGAAGGAAAGATTCTGGTGGCGACAGCTGATCCGGAACTGATGAAGGAATATGTCGAAGAAAAGGATATGGTGATTCTGGGCAACAGGGAAGAAGATTTCTATCTGGCTCTGGAAAAGGATGTCAGCTGCATCATTTCCGGTATGGGTATCGAAGTCAGCGATGAAATAAGACAGATTGCCAGGGAAAAAAATATTGTCATCATCATGTGCCCATATGACGCTTTTACGATTGCCCATCTGATAAACCAGAGCGTGCCGGTGGGATATATCATGGTGAAGGAGAATATTATCACCTTCCAGACAGAGGATTATACGGATGATATCCAGGAAGTCATGGCAAAGAGCAAGCACCACGCTTTTCCTGTGCTCAACAAAAGGGGAAAAGTGCTCGGAACGATTTCCCGCCGGAATTTCCTGGAGATGAAGCACAAAAAGGTGATTCTTGTGGATCACAATGAAAAAGGTCAGGCGGTAGATAATATCGAACAGGCAGAAATTGTTGAAATCATCGATCATCATAAGCTTGGTGCAGTAAGTACCTTGAAGCCGATCTTTTTCCGCAACGTGCCGGTGGGCTGTACAGCGACGATTCTGTATATGACATATAACGAGTATAAGATGGAAATTCCTCCGAAGATTGCCGGCCTCTTATGTGCTGCGATCATCTCCGATACGCTTTTGTTCAGGTCTCCAACCTGTACCAATTATGATAAAGTAGCGGCAGGAGCCCTTGCATTGCTTGCCGGTATCAATCTGGAGGATTTTGCCAGAAGAATGTTCCGCGCAGGGAGCAATCTGGAGAACAAGTCCTCAGAAGAAATCTTTTACCAGGATTACAAAAAATTCATGGCAGAAGGAAACATCGTATTTGGCGTGGGTCAGATCAGTTCAATGGATCCGGATGAGCTTTCCATGATAAGAGAGCGGCTCAGCTCCTATATCGAGGGAGAGATCGGGCACAACGGCGTTCAGATTATTTATTTCATGCTGACTAGTATCCAGGATGAGTCCACAAATCTTCTGTATTATGGGGAGAAAAGCGAAGAGCTGGCGAAATCCGCATTTGATATTGAACCCGAGGACGGGATTTTCAGACTTCCAGGGGTCATGTCCCGCAAAAAACAGCTGATTCCCGCCTTGATGGCCGCCGCGCAGAATCTTGCCTCGGATTACTGATCCGTCCATGAATAGTAACGGAAACGGGACCTGAAAATTTACATAAAAGAAGATAGGCTTGCATAATCTTTATCAATGTGCTAAAATCGGGTGAAAGTTGCTGAAGGAGATGACATCCTTGCTCTTGGGGAAAGAGCAGGATCAAAGAATAAGTAATGCCAGGCCTGATAAGGGGAAATGGCGGGGCAGAACAGTGATAAGGGGTAATCAGATGGAACAATACGTGATAAGAGGCGGAAATCCATTGGTAGGTGAGGTTGAAATAGGCGGAGCAAAAAACGCTGCTCTGGGTATCCTTGCTGCTTCTGTTATGACGGATGAGACAGTTTATATTGATAATCTGCCGGATGTCAGAGATATCAATGTTCTTCTGGAAGCATTAGCCGGTATCGGGGCTACAGTTGAACGGGTGGACAAATCTACCGTCAGAATCAATGGATCTACAATTTCTGATATCAGTGTTGATTATGGGTATATCAAGAAGATCCGGGCTTCCTACTATCTTCTGGGAGCACTTCTTGGGAAGTACAAACAAGCTGAGGTACCGCTTCCCGGAGGGTGCAATATCGGCAGCAGGCCTATAGACATGCATCTGAAGGGATTTAAAGCATTGGGAGCCGAAGTGGGGATTGTCCATGGCTCTATTGTTGCAAAAGCTGAAAATCTTCATGGCAGTCATATTTATCTTGATGTTGTCTCAGTGGGGGCGACGATCAATATCATGCTGGCCGCTTCCATGGCTCAGGGTCGTACGATTATCGAGAATGCCGCGAGAGAGCCTCATGTAGTGGATGTAGCCAATTTCCTCAATCGTATGGGTGCCAACATCAAGGGTGCAGGAACAGACGTCATCCGGATCTGGGGCGTGGAGAAGCTTCACAAAACAGAATATTCCATTATTCCGGATCAGATTGAGGCAGGTACTTTTATGTTTGCTGCTGCTGCGACCGGCGGCGATGTCACGGTAAAGAACGTGATTCCGAAGCATCTGGAGGCAACTACCGCCAAGCTTATGGAGATTGGCTGTGAAATCCAGGAGTATGACGACGCTGTTCGCGTGAGAGCAGCCAGAAAGCTCACGAGAACGAATATCAAGACCCTTCCTTATCCTGGATATCCGACGGATATGCAGCCTCAGATTACCGCTACCCTTGCTCTTGCGGAGGGAACCAGTATTGTGACGGAGAGCATTTTTGAGAATCGTTTCAAATATGTGGATGAGCTTACCCGGATGGGCGCAAATATTAAGGTAGAGGGGAACAGTGCGATTATCAATGGTGTTCCAAAGCTTACCGGCGCAAGAGTCAGCGCACCGGATCTGCGGGCGGGAGCTGCTTTGGTGATTGCCGGGTTGTCAGCAGAGGGAATTACCGTTGTAGAGGATATTCAATATATTCAGAGGGGCTACGAGCGTTTTGAAGAAAAACTCAAGGGGCTGGGGGCAATAATCGAAAAGGTTGCCAGTGAAAAAGAAGTCCTGAAATTTCGTTTGAGAGTCAGTTAAACAAAAAGCCGGGCTTTGCCCGGCTTTTCTTCTGACCAATTCCATAAAGCGTTGCTGAAAGGAATTGTATAGCCGCAGCCAGATGTAATCAGGATGGGAATCTGCAGCTGTCTTAAGTGGGACGGAATATTCATGACGCCAGGACCCGGGGAGTGCGAAGCACGGAACAATCTGTAGGAGTCATTTTGTACTGCAATCATTCATAACTGTAAGAAATACGATACTTACCATATATGGGTATACGTTTACAGATTGGAGGAATACAATGGAAAAAGAGAAAAAATTTTTCACGTCGGAATCTGTCACAGAAGGACATCCGGATAAAATCTGTGATTCGATCTCTGACGCAATACTGGATGCTTTAATTGAGCAGGATCCGATGAGCCGTGTTGCCTGTGAAACGGCAACGACGACCGGTCTTATTCTTGTCATGGGAGAAATCACTTCAAATGCAGTTGTGGATTTTCAGAAAATAGTCCGGGATACCGTCAGGGAAATCGGGTATGACAATGGAGAATATGGATTTGACGCCGATACCTGTGCCGTGATTACTACAATCGACAAGCAGTCTGCGGATATTGCCATGGGAGTGGACAAGGCATTGGAGCAGAAAGAGAATGAGATGGATGAGAATGAACTCAATTCCATCGGTGCGGGAGATCAGGGAATCCAGTTTGGCTATGCGACAAATGAAACTCCGGAATATATGCCCTATGCGATCAATATGGCTCATAAACTGGCTTATCAGCTTACCAAAGTGCGCAAAGAGGGGATTCTGAATTATCTGCGTCCGGATGGGAAAACGCAGGTGACTGTGGAGTACGATGAAAACGGAAAGCCTTCCCGGATTGACGCCGTAGTCTGCTCAACCCAGCATTCTCCCGACGTTTCACAGGAACAGATTCACAAGGATATCCGTAAATATGTGTTTGATGCCGTTATTCCTGCTGACATGGTAGATCAGAAGACAAAGTATTTTATCAATCCGACAGGACGCTTTGTCATCGGCGGACCTCATGGGGACAGCGGACTGACCGGCAGGAAGATCATTGTGGATACCTATGGCGGAGCAGGCAGACATGGCGGTGGCGCTTTCTCGGGAAAGGACTGTACAAAGGTTGACCGCTCTGCCGCGTATGCGGCCAGATATGTCGCAAAGAATATTGTTGCGGCTGGTCTTGCGGACCGTTGTGAAATTCAGCTGTCTTATGCAATCGGGGTAGCCAATCCGACATCTGTACTGGTAGATACTTTTGGAACCGGTAAGCTTCCGGAAGCGAAGCTGATCGATATCATCAGGCAGAATTTTGATCTGAGGCCTGCGGGGATTATCAAAATGCTGGATCTGCGCCGTCCGATCTACAAACAGACCGCTGCTTACGGACATTTTGGCCGTACAGATGTCGATCTGCCATGGGAGCATCTCGACAAAGTGGAAGAACTGAAAAAATACCTTTAAGGATACAGTAGATAACGAAGGTTCATCGGGGACGGTTCTCATCGATATATGAGGATCGTCCTTGCTGGTTCCTTCCGCAAGCCGTCGGTTGATGGATCATGAAGGATGAGGCAGAGAATGCGGGAAAATAATTGTCTGAAAAAGCTGTCTGACGAAATCATTGCCGAGACAGCGGATCTGTTTAAAATCTTTGGAGACGCGACCCGTATGAGAATTCTTCTCGTTCTGCAGGGGAAGGAATTGTGTGTTCTTGATATCTCACAGGAGCTTTGTATGACTCAGTCTGCGATTTCACATCAGCTCAGGATCCTGAAGCAAAGCCGTCTGGTCAAAAGCCGCAGAGAAGGAAAATCAGTTTTTTATTCGCTGGATGATGATCATGTCAGCTCGATTTTATCCCTGGGACTGGATCATGTGATGGAATAAGTGACAGAAAGGCAGGATTTCCGTTTGACAATCACAGAAAAAGTGGTATGATGGTATCAACATATGAATATTTGTTCATATGATCAAT
>CACZQU010000188.1 GCA_902783305.1 uncultured Lachnospiraceae bacterium
ACGAAGGATAACGTTACCATTCAGATTGATACCGTTGTATTTTACCCGATTACGGACGCAAAGCTTTTTGCTTATGGCGTGGAGAAGCCGCTGCTTGCGATAGAGAATCTCTCCGCGACAACGCTGAGAAATATCATCGGTGACATGGAGCTCGACGAAACCCTCACATCCCGTGAGACCATCAATACCCAGATGCGGGCATCTCTCGATGTAGCTACGGATCCATGGGGAATTAAGGTCAACCGTGTAGAGCTCAAAAACATCATTCCGCCCAAGGCCATCCAGGAAGCGATGGAAAAGCAGATGAAGGCCGAGCGTGAAAGAAGAGAGGCTATTCTGCGGGCAGAGGGCGAAAAGAAGTCGACCATCCTTGTGGCGGAGGGCAAGAAGGAATCCGCGATTCTCGAAGCCCAGGCAGAGAAGGAAGCGGCAATCCTCAGAGCAGAGGCGAAACGGGAAGCGACGATCAAGGAAGCGGAAGGCCAGGCAGAGGCTGTACTGAAGCTGCAGAAGGCAAAAGCCGAGGGATTGAAAATGCTGAAGGACGCTCAGGCAGATGAAGCAGTCCTGACCTTGAAGAGTCTTGATACCATGGCTCAGGTCGCGGACGGCAAAGCGACCAAGATCATTATCCCGTCGGAGCTTCAGGGGATAGCCGGGCTTGCGACATCGATAAAGGAAGTCCTGAAGGACGATAAAAAAGAAGCGTAAATTGTAGTGGAACAAGGATCCGGCCGCAAATGCAATGATTGATGGCCGCAGTCCGAAAAGATTGGCCTGCTCTGAGGGGAGACCTGCTGTCTTACCCTTTCGGCAGGCTTTTTCAAGTTGAAAGGTCTAAAAGATGAAAATGGATTTGACGGGAAGAAGCTTTTTGACGCTGAAGGATTTTACGCCGGAAGAAATCACGTATCTGCTGGATCTCGCGGCAGTGCTGAAGGCCAGAAAAAAGGCCGGAGAGCTGCATGAATGGTTCCGGGGAAAAAACGTCGCGCTGATTTTTGAGAAAACCAGCACCCGGACACGGTGCTCTTTTGAGGTGGCGGCCCATGATCTTGGAATGGGAAGCACCTATCTGGACCCCAAGGGCTCTCAGATCGGGAAAAAGGAAAGCATTGCGGATACCGCCAGGGTACTTGGACGGATGTATGAGGGAATCGAATACAGGGGATATGGACAGGAGATCGTGGATTCCCTGGCGAAATACTCCGGAGTTCCGGTGTGGAACGGACTGACCAACGAATATCATCCGACACAGATGCTGGCCGACATGCTTACGATCCGTGAGCATTTCGGCAGGCTGAAGGGGCTGAAGCTCTGCTATCTGGGAGATGCCCGTTACAATATGGGCAACTCCTATATGATTACCTGCGCAAAGCTTGGCATTCATTTTGCCGCCTGCACCAACCGGAAATACTTCCCGTCTGAGGAGCTCACGGCACAGTGCCGCGGCTACGCTGAGGACTCCGGCGCCGATATCCTTCTCACAGAGAATATCGCGGAGGGAGTGAAGGATGCGGATGTGATCTGCACGGATGTGTGGGTTTCCATGGGGGAACCGGATGAGGTGTGGGAAGAGAGAATACGGGATCTGACCCCATACCGCGTGAACCGTGACGTGATGGCGCAGGCGGCTCCGGATGCCATATTCCTGCACTGTCTGCCGTCCTTTCATGATCTGAATACCGGGATCGGGAAAGAGATCTTTGAGAAGTATGGTCTTACGGAGATGGAAGTGACGGATGAAGTGTTTGAGTCTTCCCGGTCCCTGGTATTCGATGAGGCAGAAAACCGGATGCATACCATCAAAGCAGTAATGGCGGCATCCCTGGGAGTACCGGAGGACCTGAATGTCTGAGTCCGTGCCCTTACTCTCCCGGATTGCGGAGGAGAAGGGATACAATGAAGAGACAATCCGGCAGTCGCTCAAAACCGTCTGGGCGGGGAGAGAACTGCATTATGCCGATGAAACTGATTCCACGAATCTCTGGGTTCAGAGACTGGCAAAGGCGGGAGCTCCCCACGGAACGCTCTGCGTCGCCGGTTTTCAGTCGGCAGGACGGGGGAGCCGGGGAAGAACCTGGAACGCGGAAAAAGACGACAATGTGATGATGAGCCTTCTTCTGCGGCCTTCCTTTGAACCGCAATATGCGTCGATGATTACGCTGGTTATGGGACTGGCGGCAGCCAGAGCGATGAGAAGGCTTGGGCTTGATGCCGCGATCAAATGGCCGAACGATGTG
>CACZQU010000189.1 GCA_902783305.1 uncultured Lachnospiraceae bacterium
AGAGCATGTATCTTCCTCCTACATATCCCATATAGCCATTTTCCGTGTAGTATCCTTTCATCATCAGATACCTCCTTCCGTGAATGATACAGTTGATTTTTGTCTTTGCTGGTTATATAATAAATCATTGAATGTACCCATATGAGGACAATGAGCTATTTTTTTTCATTTTTCTGAGGAAAACCGATGGCAGAAGAAAAATTGAAAATCCTGTACTTAATGAAACTTCTCCAGGAAGAAACAGATCCGGCACATCCGTTGAATGCGGGGCAGCTTTGCGAAGGGATGATGTCACGGTTTGGCCTTTCCTATGAGAGAAAGACAATTTATAAGGATATGGAACGCCTTAAATCCTATGGGGTTAAAATAGGCCAGAAGAAAGGAAGCTCATTCGGCTATTTTATAGAAGAAAGAGAATTCTCTCTCCCGGAGTTAAAACTCCTTGTCGATGCTGTCCAGTCCTCAAAATTCATTACGAAGGAGAAGTCAGAAGAACTCATCCGCAAGCTGGAGAACCAGACCAGTCATGAGAATGCGAAACGGCTCCAGCGGCAGGTCTTTATCTACAACCGGATCAAAGCGGGCAATGACTCCATCTATGTAAATGTAGATGCCATACACGAAGCGATTCAGAAGAACTGTCAGATTTCTTTTAAATACTGTGAGTGGACAGTGGAGAAAGAACTTATTCAGAGGAAAAATGGGGCGGAATATGTGGTATCCCCCTGGGCTCTTTCCTGGAATGATGAGAATTATTATCTTGTTGGTTTCGAAAACAGGATCAAACACTACCGGGTAGACAAGATGCAGGACATTAAACTTCTGGCGGATCCCCGGCTGGGGAAGGAGCAATTTGTGGACTTCGATCTTGCCGCTTACGCAAAGAAGACCTTTGGCATGTATGGCGGCAGGGACCAGAAACTGGTGCTGGAAGGAGAGAAGAAGCTGGCTGGCGTTATTATTGACCGGTTTGGGACGGATGTTATCATGATTCCTCATGGAAAAGACAGATTCCATGTGATGGTAACCGTGTCGATCAGCCCCCAGTTCTTCGGATGGCTGGCAGGACTTGGAGGAAAAGTCCGTATTAGTTCCCCGGAGGATGTCTGCGAAGAGTATAAGGCTTATTTGAAAAAGATAATTGACACAGCTGTCTCTTGAAATCAGTATATCCGTCCATGTCTCCCAGCGTTTCAATGTCGATCCTGGATCCCTCCGGTATCAGAATTGAAATACTGGGAAATATGGGCGATTTTTTTTTTCATAGCCATCATGTCGACAGACTCCTGAAAAACCTGCTCTTTGACTTGCTGCACTCTTTTTCCAGATTCCTGAAAATGTGCTTTTAACCTTTCATATTCCCTTCTGTATGGGGAGCCTTCCCCTGTCATGAAGTCTGCAGGAGGTTACGGCCTTTTCTGAAGACGATTCTATGAAAGGAGACCTATATATGACTCCAGTACAAGGTTACTATTCACGGTCTGACTTTCCCCGCGCGTGGCTTTACGGTTAATCCGTGAATAGTAGTACAGCGGAAATTCCTGGCAACGGAACATCCCTATTTTATTGAAATGAAGAATCTGGTGAGGTAAAATAATAGAAGACAGGTGGTTCTTTAGTGAAATGTCAGGCCATGGTCACAAATCTCTTCTGGCGAACCGCATCACCAGGAGGCGGGAGCAGATCGTCAAAAAGACCGTTTTAAAGATGATGGACGAGTTCGGATATGATGTGCAGCTGACATATAAGAAGAAAGCAGTATTTGTTTTTCTTCGATATCACTATCTTCCACCAGAACGGTTTGCTGGAATATCTGAAGAGCAGTTGACCAAGGTTCTGGAGAGAGGTATTTATATATGAAAAAAATAGGAATTGCTCTTATCGCCCTTCAGGGATTTGCTGTTTTAGGAGGAATGGAAAAGGGCAGTGTGAATGGGCTTGTTCCAGGAGCATACCTGAGAGGATTGTTTACTGTTACGGGTCTGGGATCCGTTCTGGAAATATCAGGGTATTTTCTTCCGCTTATTGTTGGGATAGTATTAATTGCTGTTGAGAAAAAGAAAAACGGGTAATCGTGCGCATTATGACGCATAAGGGAAGGAGTGGAAGGAATGAAATCTACCAGGCTGTACGCTCACTTCGTCCGATACCGGAACATCAAAGTCAGGAGGCGGAACTGGAACTGCTTTCCTTCATAAAGGCGATTTGGGAGGTCAGGGACTGCCATATCAATTATCAGCTTGCACTGATTCAGTACTGCTGCGCCGAGGGCGCTGATGTCCGGTGGGCATCGTTTAGCGCCGACTTAAGGAGGGAGACGAGACCGAGTGGAAACGCGCTATTTCGGGTACCATTCGCCCGCGCGTGGCTTTACGGTTAATCCGTAAATAATTACCCGGGAGCTGAGATGGCGGCAACGGGGTGTGAATGAACCTTGATTTTCTATTTGATTGGTGCGATAATGATGGCAATTGGAGGCTTTGGCGTCCTGATGAAGAGGAAGGCATCGTGAGGTCTTCTTTCTCATCAATTGTTTCGCTTTGCACGATGGAAACAGCTGTTGAAAGCATAAACCTGTAGTCACAGGACATAATTGGAAAAGCCGCTTAACTGGCTTTTCTTGTCAGGAGAAAGGAAAGAAGCCAAAAACATGAAAAAACTCATTATTACCGGGCTGGTTATCATGGCTTGTGCCTCATTTGTCCATGCGGAATCAATGACTGATGGCAAGTTTCAGGGAACCGCCAATGGTATGTGCGCATGCAGGGTATATCGCCGGAATGAAGGTGTCGTCAGAAGCGTCAACTACAGCTGAGTAAATGGATTTTTTCCCTTTTATCATCCGGTGAGGTAACTCACCGGGTTTATTTCCCGTTCGATATATAGCCAAAGAAGAACCTTCCTCTAATTGGTGTGGAAGAACAGGAAGAATCAGGTGAAGTAGAAGCAGAAGAAGAGTAAGATTAAACAAACCGCAGGCCTGGAATGTGGGGAATGAAGCTCTGCTTTTCGACAGGACGAAGAGGCTGACTGCGGAAAAAAGAAATGACCGCTCAAGTTTGCCAGACTCGGGGCGGTCATTTCTAATTGTGGTAAACCATCACACTATCGGAGAAGGTGATGAAGCAGGACTGTTTCCGCAAGAAATGAGTGTTCTTGTAACCGACGATGACAGCATTGCTCTGGAACACGTGGAGATCATTCTCAGCCAGGTCGGTATCAGCCGTGAGAAGGCAAAGTCCGGCTGGGAAGGCATAGTAGGAATGTGGGAGGTAATATGAAGGTTGTTTTCCTCTATCTGATGATATATTCTGGCAGCGCACTGATGGCTTACAATATATATCGTTATATATGCTTCTCCAGAGATGTCCGGAAACAGGGAAACTGGGAGCAGGAACAAAGGCTCTTTTATCTTCCGATCTGGCTGCTGATCATGTTTTTCGTTGGATATCTGATAGTCGGTTTTTTCGGAAAGCCGGATCTTGTCATGGCGGGTATCCTTTTCGGCGGGAGCGTTTTCGTATTTGTCATGCTTCATCTCATCCGCCGTACATTTGACAAAATCCAGGAAAATGAGCAGCTCGAAGTAAGACTGTCTGCCGCAGAAGAGGCCAGTAAAGCGAAAACATTTTTCCTGTCCAATATGTCCCATGATATTCGCACACCATTGAATGCCATTATCGGATATACCATGCTGGCTAATCAGGAAGGTGTTACATACGTGGAAAAAAGCGGATATATCGACAAGATTGAAATGGCAAGCCGTCAGCTTCTGGAGATCGTGAACGATGTGCTGGACATGAGCCGCATCGAAAGCGGGAAGTTCAGTTTAGAACCGACATGTGTGAATCTGGAAAACTGTATACGTGAAGTGAGCGATCTGGTCAGGACACAGCTGGAAGCAAAAAAAATCGATTTTTCCGTATCCTGCCTGGTTTCGCACAAGTGGGTGATGTGTGATAAGGTTATGCTGGATCGCGCGCTTATGAATCTGCTGTGCAATGCGGGAAAGTTTACGGAAGAAAGCGGCAGAGTGTCCCTGCAGCTGAATGAGCTCACCGAAGATGACGATGATGAGAAGGCTCGTTATGAAATTCATATAAAAGACACTGGAATCGGTATGAGCAGGGAATTTGCGGAGCGTCTGTTTATTCCCTTTGAGCGTGAACGAACCTCGACGGTCAGCAGGATTCAGGGGACGGGACTTGGATTGGCAATTACAAAAAGTATAGTTGACATGATGGGCGGCAGGATAACTGTCCAGACCGAGAAAGGTAAAGGTACGGAATTTACTGTTACTGTCGACTTCCTCCTGGCGGAACCGGAAGAGGGAACCTGCCAAGGCGAGAGAGAAGAGATCTCATTTGAAGGGATGCGTGCACTGCTGGTTGAAGACAATATGATCAACATGGAAATTGCGCAGATGCTGCTTAAGCAGGAGGGATTCCTGATCGAAACTGCGGAGAACGGGAAAATGGCCCTGGAAATGGTGGCAGCGTCCGAACAGGGATACTATGATGTGATCCTGATGGATATACAAATGCCGGTTATGGATGGTTACACGGCAACGCGGGCGATCCGGGATCTTCCCGACTCCAGACTCGCCGGCATTCCGATCATAGCTATGACAGCGAATGCGTTCCAGGAGGATATAAAGAAAGCCGAGGAAGTCGGGATGAATGGTCATATCGCAAAGCCGTTGGATATCCCAGGTATGAAAGCCACTCTGCAGCGGGTATTGGAAGCTGCATCTGGATAATTCGTGGTTCGCATCGTTCATTGTCTCAAGGCACTCATCAAAACGAAACATAAACTCGTATCCATTTTCCGTTACTACGAATAGCATACAAAGAGGATTACGAGGAGCAGGGCTATGTCGTTTTACTTATGGATGCCGGCGACATGCTGCAGGGAAATGCTTTTGCGAGTTTTTCCAGGGAAAGTCGGTTGTGTCGGTCATGAATGCTGCCGGATATGATGTGGCCGCATTTGGGAAAACAGATCAGAAGGTCGGGTGATATCTATGAAGAATGGTTCCATGCGGATCGGTAATACGGAGATGCATTATGTTTCCTTCGGGAACGGTAATAGGAAACTGGTCGTCCTGCCGGGACTGTCAGATGGACTGGCAACCGTGAAAAATAAAGCGATGATCCTGTCGATTCCTTACAGGAAGCATCTCCATGAGTTTACTGTGTACATGTTCAGCCGGAAGTATGATATGCCGGAAGGGTATACCATCAAAGATATGGCGGATGACCAGGTTCTGGCAATGAAAAGCCTTGGTATTGATCAGGCTGGTATTCTTGGTGTTTCTCAGGGAGGTATGATTTCTCAATGCATTGCGATATACCATCCGGAGATGGTGGAGAAACTGATTCTTGCGGTTACAGCTCCGAACGCCAACAGTGTGGTGAGAGATGTCGTAACAAATTGGATTGACATGGCAGATCGTGGAGATCATACGGGGCTGATGGTTGATACCGCAGAGAAGATGTATTCGGAAGAATACCTTCAGAAGAACAGGAAGTATTTCCCTCTGCTTGCCAGATTCACAAAGCCTTCAAGCTATGACAGGCTTTTGAAGAATGCCCGGGCAATCCTCAGCTTTGATGTGCGTGACAATCTGTCAAAGATCAGCTGTCCTACATTGATCATAGCAGGAAGTGATGATCATACTGTCGGAAAAGATGCTGCTGTAGAACTGAACCGGCTGATTGCCGGCAGTGAACTGTTTGTATACGACGGTCTTGGACATGGTGTATTTGAGGAGGCAAAGGATTTTTACGAGAGAGTGTTTGCTTTTTTGTGATCAGTA
>CACZQU010000190.1 GCA_902783305.1 uncultured Lachnospiraceae bacterium
GATGTCATCGGCCAGCATTTCCATACGCTCATTGGAGCCGACCAGGGCCTCAAGGCCAGAAAGGTCCGCCTTGGACTTTTCGATAACTTCCTCAGTGGCGTCACCGGCCAGCTGAGCATACTCGTCGTCTATCCGTTTCAGCGTTGCCTCGTTAAGCTTCAGCTTTGCTGTCCGGTTCTCATAATAGATCGGCACAGTTGCACCGTCGTCCACGGCCTGGGTCATATCGTAAATATCGATATAGTTACCGAAAACCGCAATGGTGGATTTTTCCTTGAAGTCGATAGGTGTGCCGGTAAAGCCGATGAACGTGGCATTGGGGAGAGAGGCACGCATGTGTTTTGCCATGCCTGCTTTCCATTCGCCGGTATCACGGTCGAGCTTTTCATCCAGTCCATACTGAGACCGATGAGCCTCATCCGCGAGGAAGATAATGTTCCTACGCTCATTGATCACTTCATCACTGTCGCCAAACTTCTGGATCGTCGTGAAGATAATGCCGCCCGCTTTCACGTCCAACAGCTCACGCAGGTGCTCACGGCTCTCTGCGTGTTTTGGTGTCTGCCGGAGCAGCAGCTTGGAGCTGGCCGCAAAGGTGTTATAAAGCTGGTTGTCCAGATCGTTGCGGTCCGTCAGAACGACAATGGTCGGATTATCAAACTCCGGCTCCGTCACAACGATACCTGCATAGAAAACCATGGAGAGACTCTTGCCGGACCCTTGGGTGTGCCAGACAACACCGGCGCGGCCCGTCTTATCCGCCAGTGCCTGCCGCGTGCTTTCGACTGCTTTACGCACAGCAAAGTACTGGTGATAGCCTGCCAGGATCTTGACCGTCTTCCCGCCGATATCTTGGAACACGATAAAATGCTGGATGATATCCAGCAGGCGCTCCTTCGGGAACATACCGTTGAGCGCAATCGTAAAGAAGTCCGTTGCATTCTCCTGCGGCTTCTCACCGTTCTCAGACTTCCAAGACATATACCGGGTGTAATCCGCTGTGATGGTACCGACCTTGGTATTGATACCGTCACTGATCACATTGAAGGCGTTGTACTGGAACAGGGAAGGAATATCCAGCTGGTAGTTCTTCACCTGCTTATAGGCTTCTTCCTCGGTGGTATCGGTATTGGCCATATTCTTCAGCTCGAACAGCACCATCGGGATGCCGTTGATAAAGATCAGAATATCCGGGCGCTTATTCTTGTACTCAATGACTGTGAACTGATTTACCACCTTAAAGTTATTTGCTTCTGGATTGTCAAAGTCGACCAATCTAACCGTGAATGTACGGTTCTCACCGTTTTTCTTATAAGGAACAGGTACGCCTTCAATCAAGTACTTGTGAAAAGAAGCGTTCAGATCTTCCAGTCGTAGAAGACCCAAATTTTTAATTGTCTTAAATGTTTCAGAGATGATCTCCTGCGTTATACCTGGATTAATGCCAAGCATGGACGACCGAAAACAATCCTCAAGTATCACTTCGTGATAATCGCGGGCAATATTCGGGCCATAGTCATATTCATACCCCTTCTCTTGAAGCTCAGCAATGATCGCCTGCTCTAATGTATTTTCATTTACAGCCATCACACGCGCATCCTTTCGTTTTTCAACATAGTTCTGGAATTGCCAACTCACCCGACATAATCTGATGCATAGTCTTATCTCGCATTGTGCTGATTTTTTTATCCTCTACATACTTATGTCTTATTACATCAAGTAACGGGTATACACGAGAATTAAATTCAGATAGCTCATGAAGGGATGGAATATAAATTGACCTTTGTTTCAGCTTCTTTTTCTGTAAATGCTTAAGCGCAGACCCTTCAAAATATACTTTGTTCATTTCTGGAAGCATATCCAAAAGCAAAAGATAAAGATATTCTGTGAAAGATTCTTTACCTTTTACACACCACGTATCTGTTGAGTACGCAGCCTCTCCAATATAGTATTTGACGTCAGCATTACCACCAGTATTCAAATAAATATTATTTCCCGAAACAAGGGCCTCTGGGTATTCCAATATAACCTTTCCACTCGTAAAAAACGGATACTTGCCAGATATGCCCCTCGCATCACCTACTTTTATCTTTGACTTAGCATTTTCTATTAAAATATCGCCAATCGTTCCATTCGATTCCTTGCTACCGAAATAATACCGGAATAGCATTATCGCTTGTTTCAAGAGATTTCTGCTAATAGCACCATTTACTTCAATTTTTTTATCGAATGCTGTAAGAATATCAGCAACAATATTTTGATCTTCGATAGTAGTATGCATTAACAGTTCCAGATTACTTACTTCATCTTTTGTTATTGTTTTTGTGGCCGTCCCGTGCGCAAAGCTCTTAATATACGCTTCAGAATTTTTCATACAATAAAACATATATCTTTGATTAACACACTTTGAAAAGCGGATCAGAAAAAGATTCATGCCACAAGACACCGGACGATTGAGATCTGGCATGATATAAACGCTTCCAGGGTTTGCGATTTTATTCATTAAAATATCGTCTGGATATACTTTACTTTTAGCCAAAAACTGATATGCATCTTCAGTAATATACTTTAGGTCCTCGACAAAGTCGTTACGCTCAAAATTTAGCGTTCTCACCATGATGGCAAAATTCGGATCATCAAGAAGCTCTACATTTTCCTTCAGCTTTTTGTAAGCGCCATTAGCATGATAATCAGTAAGCACATCAATGAATTGGCCGATTCTTTTTTTCTCCATATTCATTCCTCTTTCTTACTGTTCAAAACCCATTGATAAAAGATTCTTAACAATCTGTTCTTCCAAATCATGTGAGATTTCAAATAGCTCAAAGACTTCTCTCGAGAGTTTCGACATAGTTTCTTCAAACGGCTCATCATCTGTGTCATGTTCTATAACACCAACATATCTGGACGGAGATAATACATAACCATAGTTTGCAATCTCTTCGATAGTTGCCACCTTGCAAAAGCCTACTTCATCGTGATAATTCTCATTATTTCGCCAAGAATGATAAGCACTGGCTATTTTCTGGATATCTCCGACAACCGGATCATCTGACAATTCTCGGATACGACGATCAATCATATGCCCCAGACTTCCAGCATCAATAAATAACACTTTGTTTTGTGTAGTTTTTGGTTTCCCTTTTCGTAAAATCCATAGAGACACTTCTATTCCGGTTGTGTAAAACAGTTGCCCTGGAAGTCCAACGATACACTCAACAACATCTCCATTGATCATATTTTTACGAATATCAATCTCTGTTGGAGAATTAGAGCTGAGAGATCCATTTGCCAAAACAGTTCCTGCAACTCCTCCCAAAGGATTTAGATGATGGATCATATGCTGAAGCCATGCAAAATTTGCATTGCTCGTAGGCGGAACTCCGTATTTCCAGCGAATATCATCCTGAAGACGTTCTCCTCCCCAATCAGATACATTAAACGGCGGGTTAGCAAGAATATAATTAGCTTTTAATGTTTTATGAAGATCATCATGGAAAGTGTCTGCGTTGTGTTTTCCAAGATTTGCTTCAAGCCCACGAATAGCAAGATTCATCTTCGCCAGTTTCCATGTGGTAGGATTGCTTTCCTGTCCAAAGATTGAAATATCTCGCACATTCCCTTGATGTTCTTTTACAAAGCGAGCGGACTGACAAAACATACCTCCAGAGCCGCAACACGGATCATAGATTTGACCATCAAACGGCTCAATCATCTCAACAAGGGTGCGGACAACACAGGACGGTGTATAGAATTCACCGCCCAACTTTCCTTCTGCAGATGCAAACTTGCCAAGAAAATACTCGTACACTCGTCCCAGCACATCCTTCTCCTGGGCAGCGGTAGTGCCTACGTCGATATTGGTAAACAGCGTGACAAGTTCACCGAGGCGAGTCTTATCCAGCTCCTGACGAGAGTAGTTCTTTGTCAGAACGCCTTTCAGGGAATCGTTCTCCTTTTCGATGGACTCCATTGCAGCATCGATCACCTCACCGATATCCGGGTTGGTAGCATGGGCTTTGATAGTCTCCCAGCGGGCCTCTTTCGGTACCCAGAAAATATTGTCAGCC
>CACZQU010000191.1 GCA_902783305.1 uncultured Lachnospiraceae bacterium
GTGCATGGCTGTGGAGGAACGGCTGCCGCCGTAAGCGGTGTTGCATTCCACGATGGTGCCGTTTACCATCTGCACCAGGCCGCCGATCAGCGAAGGCCGCAGGTAGTTGGTACGCTCGCTTTCGCCGGTGGACAGCTTTACGCCCACTTTGCCAGGCAAATCCACTCCCAATGCCTGATAAGCTTTGACCAGGCTCTCCGGGGTAATATCCGAAATGAAGTACACAACAGCAGGCGCGGCTTCATCCTGATAGGGCAGCGCAGAAAGATCGGGTTCCACACCTGTGTTCGTGGTCAGATCCGCTGCCAGAGCGGAACTACAGCACAGGCAGAGTGACAGCAATACGATTATCAGTTTTTTCATCATGCGTTCATCCTCCTACCGTCATCCACCATTACCCGCGCTTCCGGTCAGCGTAATGGTGTAAATGCAAATGTCGCACCTGAATCTTTCTTTCCTCTCCTGTTCCCGGAAGAGGATCGCGTTGATGCCCGGGCTGTCAACCAGCTCTTCAAGGCCCTTCGTTCATGAGCATAAGCCGCATTCTGACCAGATCCGGGAGGCGTTCCATTCGCTGTTTCCAGGTCTTGCCTGTTTCATGGCTCAGTCAGCCTCCTGCTCATTCCCCGGAGCAGAACTGACATCCTGTCATTTCAAATGATACACCATTAATGACGCACTGTCAATATTATATGCTTAGCTGTATTCCTGTTTTTTCCGGATTTTCCGGAGTTTCAGAAGTACGAATCCATTGTCATGACAGATTTTCGCAATCAACAACCGATAGAATAAGCAATAGATCCACTGGCAGACTCAGCAGCTCCAAAGAGCGCAAAAACTCATTAAAGAGATGGACATGGAACAGAAATTGTTCTTCCCCAACAGGATCGATACCCATGTGTGCGGCGGCTTTTCGGTATTCATCGCAAGCCGATGCGCATGAAAATCAATGGTTCTCATGATTTCTGAATTCGTACCGAAGCCTCAAGCAGCGCCCGGATGTGATTATAGGCAAGATCATAAACGGTCATATAGACAAAATTCAATCCAGCCTCCGACATGGCCTGACGCTGCTTCACGGACACCGTGGTATAAGGATAGATACCGTATAGGAAGGGCAGAAAAGCATACAGGAAATCCTGCTGTGCCTTCTGATCCATGTCCGGAAAGAATCTGACGAGGCAGGCGCGCACTGCTTCGATGGACGCGCCATAGGCTCGTTTGAAATCCACCAGACACTCCGGCCGGCTGTTTTCTTCCATATCGAAGTGGTTCATGCTTAAAAGCTTGAGCAGCATGCTTCGCTTCTCCAGAGAATGAGCCAGCATACCGGAAAACGACTCGATGCTCATGGTGGTGTAAGCGTTTGCCATGGCATCCAGCTCTTCCACCCAGCGCTCGTACTCCTTCTGCATCAGGGCAAGGAAGATTTCCTCCTTGGTCTGGAAATAATTATAAATAGAAGTGCGCGTGAAGCTCGTCGCCCCGGCGATGTCCTTCAATGTAATCTCTTTAAAGCTCATCGTCTGATAGAGCTTTTCACAGGCTGAGATGATCTCCTCCCTGCGCGCGTGTGTTAATTCGGCCGAACCCTTAGACATGTATTCACTCCCTCCGCCGCCAGATGGCGGCCTTTTTCATTTTGATTATAACAATATAGTGACGTTTTGTCAATGCAATAATCTTTTTATCATTGACCATATGTCAGGATTGTGACACAATAAACATGGGCATTATCGGCATCGCCTGGGCAATGGTGCCGGACTGGTGTCTGAAGGCTCTGCTGGATGTACTGCGCTTCAACAGCAGCAAGCGGAAAAACAAGCAGGTTATCTAACCTCCGGTTTTTCTGTGCACACAGGCAGCATTGTCTGAGCAGAATAAAACATCACCAGGCACAACCCAAATGTGAATAGTTCACAGTTCAGGGCTGTCTGGTGATGTTTTGAGAAGGGATATTCGGTTATGGTTTCACAGAACCGCTTATTTGTTGTAATTCACGATCTTGCCGAAATCAGCCTTCAGGCTGGCTCCGCCAATAAGGCCGCCGTCGATGTTTGGCTTCGCCAGAAGCTCAGCACAGTTTGACGCGTTCATGGAACCGCCGTACTGAATACGGATCTTCTCAGCGGTATCGGTGTCATAAATCTCTGCAAGAGTGGCGCGGATCGCGGCGCAGACTTCCTCCGCCTGATCAGAAGTCGCCGTCCTGCCGGTTCCGATAGCCCAGATCGGCTCATAGGCAATCACGATACCTGCTGCCTGCCCGGCAGTGACACCCAGAAGGTCAGACTTGATCTGAAGACGGATCCAGTCCAGGGTGACACCCGCTTCTCTCTGCTCCAGGCTCTCACCGCAGCAAAGGATCGGGGTAAGACCATGTTCAAGAGCTTTAAGTACCTTTTTGTTCAGGAACTCGTCGGTCTCATTGAAGTATTCTCTTCTTTCGGAATGGCCGATAATCACATATTTCGCGCCGGCATCAACGATCATTGCCGGAGCGATCTCGCCAGTGAAAGCACCCTTCTCCTCAATGTACATATTCTCAGCGCCGACCTCAACATTGGTGCCTTTTACCGCCTCTACAACGGGAACAATATCAATCGCCGGCACACAGTAAACCACATCGACCTCGGGATTATTCACCAGTGGCTTAAGTGTCTCAACCAGTGCCAGCGCTTCAGTGGGAGTCATGTTCATCTTCCAGTTACCGGCGATAATTTTCTTTCTTGCCATGATTCTTACTCCTTTATCTACCAGATAATCATCACTTTCCGTACGGATCAGGATCTCGTCACACGTCAAAATCGGCTTCAGACAAAATCCTTCTCTTTTCCCGGACAAGCCTTTCTTCTTCAGATCCAGAAACCATGCAACCCATGAAAACCGAAACTCTCGGAATTCATGGGTTGACGCGGCGCGTCATATGTCGGAATCCATATGAGGCCTGCCCGTGAACAAGCTCCGCCCGCAGATTCCTTCCATATTTCAGCGCATGAATTCACATTGCAGATTATTTATGACTCCAGTGCAAAAAGCCATGCTCCACTGCGAGCTTGCTCGCAAGTGGAGCGATGGATTCTTTGCACGCCCCTATA
>CACZQU010000192.1 GCA_902783305.1 uncultured Lachnospiraceae bacterium
CGAATATAGGGGCGTGCAAAGAATCCATCGCTCCACTTGCGAGCAAGCTCGCAGTGGAGCATGGCTTTTTGCACTGGAGTCATACATCTGTAAAGTCATGCTGTCGAAGAATTGCCGCAGGCTGCGGATCTGAAGCCTGACGCTGCGCGTCCTATGCCGGTAATACGATAAAATCTGCCTGGTGAGCGATCCCCCTGTTCAGGCTTACGCATGGTTTACCCTTACGTTGAGTGTAGTGCAGCGCCCGGATTCCCATGCTTTTACGAAAAACTGAACAGTATTGATTTACCGTTTTTCGGCGCACGACTTTACAGTTACAATATAATATAACTTGTGAAAGGAAAAACTTCAAGGGTTATGATGTATGGAAAAACTATTGTTGACCGAAAGCCATTCCTGGAAGGAGACGTTTGACATCGCTGCCCGTCTTGCCGGCTCGGCCGGTGCAGGACAGATTTATGCTCTGGAGGGTGATCTGGGAGTCGGGAAAACGGTATTTACTCAGGGATTTGCCTGCGGCCTGGGGATCAGAGAGATGGTCAACAGTCCCACATTTCTGATTGTGCAGGTATATGACAGCGGTCGTTTACCCCTGTATCATTTTGATGTATACCGGATCAGCGGAGCGGATGAGATGGAGGAGATCGGATATGAGGATTACTTCTATGGGGATGGGGTCTGTCTGATCGAATGGGCCTCCCGGATCGAAGAGCTTCTGCCGGAGAATTGTATCCGCGTCCGGATAGAGAAGGATCCGGAAAAAGGGTTTGATTACCGCAGGATAACTATTTCAAGAGGAAATCAATGAAAATATTAGCACTGGACAGTTCCGGAATGGTGGCTTCCGCCGCGGTTTACGAGGATGATATCCTGCTGGCGGAGTACACCGTCAATTATAAAAAAACACATTCCCAGACTTTGCTTCCTATGGTGGATGAGATCGTAAGGATGCTGCAGATGGATTTATCCTCTATTGATGCCATAGCGGTGGCGGCAGGACCGGGATCCTTCACGGGGCTGAGAATCGGAAGCGCTACCGCAAAAGGACTGGGGCTGGCACTTGACAAGCCGTTGATCAGCGTGCCTACCGTTGACGCTCTGGCATATAACCTGTTTCAGGTAAAAGGACTGATCTGTCCGATCATGGATGCCAGACGGCAGCAGGTTTATACGGGAATTTACCGGCATGACGGACTGAAGCTCCATACCGTGATGCCGCAGACAGCGATGGGTGCAGTGGAGCTTTGCCACATCCTGAACAAGATGGAGGAAGAGGTGGTCTTTCTGGGAGATGGTGTTCCGGTATACCGGGAACTGCTTCTTCAGGAGCTGAGGATTGAATTCCGATTTGCTCCAGGTCATCTGGCCAGACAGCGGGCAGGTGCGGTAGCTGCTCTGGGAGCGCAGTATTATGCGCAGGGGAGGTTTGAAAATGCAGCCGACCATACTCCCGAATATCTCCGTCCTTCCCAGGCTGAGAGGGAGAGAAGCTTACGGGAGGCAGAAAAATGACTCTCAGGGAGATGACGATAGACGACCTGGAGCAAGTGACCGCAATTGAGAAGAAGATATTTTCCGATCCGTGGAGCAAAGAAGGCTTTTTATCCTTTCTGATCAAGGATTATGCGATGTTCCTGGTGGTGGAGGAAAAAGGAGCGGTGCTGGGCTATTGCGGGATGCTGATTATGCAGGAAGAGGGAGATATCACCAATATTGCGGTTCATCCCGGGAGGAGAAAGGAAGGAATCGGCAGATTTATGCTTGAAGGCCTGCTCCGGATTGCCGGAGACTACGGGGTGAATACGATCCATCTGGAAGTGAGGCAGGGAAATCTCCCCGCGAAAAGGCTCTATGACCGGTGTGGATTCATCCAGGACGGCCTTCGCAGGAACTATTACTCGGATCCGACGGAAAATGCTGTTCTCATGACCTGGGTACGCCCGGCGCCTGCCGCCGCAAACGGCGAAGGAACTGGTACAAATGACGTGATTTCAGAGCCTTAAGGACAGAAAGAGAGAAAAGGAATGTTAGACGTTTGTCTTCTGGGAACCGGAGGGATGATGCCTCTGCCCAAAAGATGGCTCACAGCAATGATGGCCCGCTACAACGGAAGCAGTCTTCTGGTGGATTGCGGCGAAGGGACCCAGATCGCCATCAAGGAGAAGGGCTGGAGCTTTAAGCAGATCGATACGATCTGCTTTACCCACTACCATGGAGATCATATTGCGGGCCTGCCGGGGCTTCTTCTCACAATGGGAAACGCAGAAAGGACCGAGCCGGTGACGCTCATCGGGCCGAAGGGGCTGGAAAGGGTTGCGGGATGCCTTCGCGTCATCGCGCCGGAGCTTCCCTTCCCTGTGGAGTATAGTGAACTGAACAGTCCTGAGGAGGTACTGGAGCGCAATGGATTCCGGATCACCGCTTTCAGGGTGAACCACAATGTGATCTGCTATGGCTATTCTCTGGAAATCCTCCGCGCGGGACGGTTCAGCACCCAGAATGCGCAGGCGCTTGGGATTCCTGTCCGGTACTGGAATCCCCTTCAGAAGGGGAATGAGGTGGAGATCGACGGACGGATTTATACTCCGCAGATGGTTCTGGGGCCGCCAAGAAAAGGAATTAAGGTGACATATGTCACGGATTCCCGGCCGGTGGATTCCATCGTACGGTGCGCGGAAAAGTCTGACCTTTTTATCTGCGAGGGGATGTACGGTGAGGATGACCAGATCGAGAAGGCAAAAGAGAAAAAGCATATGACCTTTATGGAAGCTGCCCGCCTGGCAAAGGAAGCGGATGTGAAGGAAATGTGGCTGACCCACTACAGCCCTTCCCTGGTCAGGCCGGATGATTACATCGGCAGAGTCAGGGACGTATTTCCGAATGCCATGACCTGCAAGGACGGAAAAAGCGTGGAATTGAATTTTGAGGAGGAATAGATGCGGGATACGACAATACTGGCGATTGAAAGCTCCTGTGATGAGACAGCAGCTGCGGTTGTGCAAAATGGAAGAACCGTACTGTCCAATGTGATTTCCTCTCAGATTGCGCTGCATACGTTATATGGTGGAGTAGTGCCTGAGCTGGCATCCCGTAAGCATATCGAGAAGATTAATCAGGTCATCGGGGAAGCGCTCAGGGAAGCGGAGAGGGACCTGGATGAAATTGATGCGGTGGCGGTTACTTATGGTCCGGGACTGGTCGGGGCCCTTTTGGTGGGTGTCGCCGAAGCCAAAGCCATTGCCTACGCCAGGAAGCTTCCGCTTATTGGCGTCCATCACATTGAAGGACATATCAGCGCGAATTATATTGAAAATCCTGACCTGGAGCCGCCTTTCCTGTGCCTGGTGGTTTCCGGCGGACATACCCATCTGGTGATGGTAAAGGAATATGGCGGATTTGAAATCCTTGGCCGGACCGCGGATGATGCAGCGGGAGAAGCTTTTGACAAGGTTGCGCGGGCGATTGGCCTGGGCTATCCGGGCGGGCCGAAGATTGACAGAGCGGCCAGGGAAGGAAATCCGGACGCGGTCTTTTTCCCGAGGGCAAGGATCGAAGGCCATCCTTATGATTTCAGCTTCAGCGGAGTGAAATCAGCGGTTCTCAATTATCTCAACAGTGAGAGAATGAAGGGAAGGGAAATCTGTCAGGCAGATATTGCGGCTTCCTTCCAGAAATCGGTTGTCGAGGTTCTTGTGGACCATACCATGCAGGCGGCGGAGCAGACCGGGTCGAAAAGGATCGCCATCGCCGGAGGAGTTGCCTCCAATACCTGCCTGCGGCAGGCAATGGAGGAGGCTTGTGCCGAAAGACATTATGCCTTTTACCGGCCGTCTCCGGTTTACTGTACGGACAATGCCGCGATGATCGGAACAGCAGCATACTACGAATACCTGAAGGGAACAAGGCACGGCTGGGATCTGAATGCGGTTCCGAACCTGAGGCTAGGTCAGAGGGTCTGAGGATTTCTGTCTGAACGGAGAGGACGAGGGGCTGAACAGTAATTGAGAAACGAACAGCCCTTTCCGTTGATTTGTTTTCGCAAGGATAAGGAGCTGTGCATAAATAACCTGCACAGCTCCTGACGTCATAGTAAGCAGGAGGAGTGTTAATGGGAGACGTTCACTGTACGGCAGTCGTCCTGGCAGGTGGGAGTGGCAGCAGAATGCGGACGAAGGTGGCAAAGCAGTATCTGGAAATCGGAGGTTATCCTCTGATTTATTATTCACTTCGCTGCTTTGAAAAAAGTCCTCTTATCCGGGATATCGTCATTGTTGCTTCAGCAGACGGAGTGGA
>CACZQU010000193.1 GCA_902783305.1 uncultured Lachnospiraceae bacterium
GCTCGCCCAGCGCCTTCGTTCCGAAAGCGCTGGTGGGTTCACTGTTCTCCACGAATTCCGCCTTCAGTGTCGGATGATCCAGGAATGGGGAAAGCTTGTAATCCAGAAGATTGTTGTTCAGCGGACGCCCGGTCTTTTCATCAAAGATGAGCTTTTCGGACAGTCCGAACCCGATTCCCATACTCATACCGCCGTGTACCTGGGCCTGTGCCAGAGCCGGGTTGATGAGCTTACCCGCGTCGTGGCAGTTCACGACGTTCAGGAGCTTCACCTTGCACATCGGAATATCCACCTCCACCTCAGCGATGGTGCACCCGAAGGAATAGGCGTTGGATTTGATCTGGTAGGTGCTTTCCGCCGTAATGTGCTGACTGTCCGTCAGACTGTACAGTGCTTCTGTTGCCAGCTCGCCCAGACTCATCAGCATCCTGCCGTCGGTAGTACGGACAATATTCCCGTCCAGGATGTCCAGATTAAAGACCGGCATCCGGGTCAGCTTATGCGCATATTCCAGTATCCTCTCCTTCAGGAGAAGGCCTGTCTGCCGGATGGAAAAGCCTGCGACATACGTCTGTCTGGAAGCGTAGGCACTGGTGCCAAAGGGAGTGATATCCGTATCCTGGCAGGATATCACATGGACCTTCTCCAGCGGTACGCCTACCACATCGGCAGCCATCTGGGCAAAGGCGGTATCTGCCCCCTGTCCGATCTCTGTCTCCCCAAGCTGCAGCTGGAATGAGCCATCCTGGTTCAGAACCATGCGGCAGGAGGAGGATTCCAGCGAAATAGGCCACACCGCTGTATTATACCAGAAGACAGCCATACCGATTCCCCTGCGCACGTCTCCTGTCTGATTCTGGTATTCCTTGTACTTTCTCTCATAATCGATGGCAGCCATCGCCTTGTCCAGACACTGGTTGAAGGAATCCGAATACAGCTCGTTCTTCGAAAAGCCGTCCACGTACCCCACCGGCATAAGATTCTTCCGCCTGAATTCAAGCGGATCCGCTCCCAGTGCGGCAGCTACGTCCTCGGTATGGGACTCCACAGCCCACATGGCCTGGGGAATGCCATAGCCTCTCATGGCTCCTGCCACCGGCTTGTTGGTGAATACGGTATACGCGTCCACCTCCACGTTGGCACAGGGATACAGCTGCGGAAAAGCTCCGGCTCCCTTGGCACAGATGCTGTGCCCATGCGACGCATAAGCGCCCTGATCGGAGAAAGCCTCCAGTTTTCTTGCTGCGTATGTTCCGTCCGGACGAACCCAGGAGATAATGTGATTACGGATCGAATGGCGCGTCCGGGTGCAGACAAAGGTTTCTTCCCTGGGAACATCCAGCTTCACCAGATGCCCGCCTGTCTGCATGCTCAGCCACGCACACAGCGGTTCATACAGGATATCCTGTTTATTTCCGAAACCGCCGCCGATATAAGGCTTCACTACCCGGATCCTTCCCCAGTCAATACCCAGAGCCTGTCCCACGGTTCTCCTGACGATATGGGGAATCTGGGTAGAGGTGACCAGGATGACCCGATCCTGCTCCATGTAAGCATAACAGATAAAATTTTCAATATGGCAGTGCTGTACAACGGGTGTCTCATACCAGCCTTCTACCTTGATCAGCCCCGGCTCCTGTATAGCTTTTTCATAGTCTCCCAGCCGGATCTGCGTATGCTTCAGAACATTGTCCGGATAATTCTCATGAATTACCGGTGCACCGTCCTCCATGGCTTTTTGTACATCCAGCACAAAAGGGTATTCTTCATATTCTACATGGATCAGGCGCAGGGCCTGTGCGGCAGCGACTTCATCCTCCGCTACGACAGCCGCGATATCATCCCCGTAAAACCGGACCCTGTCCGTCAGTATCAGACGGTCTGCCACATCCTGATGCGACGGGTCCGTGGACCATGGATGCCCGGCGGTCGGATAATAATGCTTCTGCGTAAGATCAAAGCAGGTCAGGATTCTGACAACGCCTGGCACCTTCTCCGCCTCGGAAGTATCGATGGAAAGAACCTTTCCATTGGCAATGGTGGAATGCAGTATTCTGGCGATATAAGCCTGCGGCCCGCACAGGTCATCCGTATACCTGGTCCGCCCGGTTACTTTGTCAAAAGCGTCCACTCTTTTTACACTCTGTCCTGTGTACACAGTCATCCTCCTTTCCATTTTTATAAAACCTGAAATCCCCTGGCATACTTCAATACGATTCCGTCCCGGTCAAGCTCCAGGTAAAAAGCTCTCTCAATCCTTTCCTTGAGAGTAAGGGTACGGGACGACGGCTCGGAGGAATCATCCAGCACAATGGCGTCAAAGTCATATCCGTCTTCAAAACTCCCTGCTTTTCCGAAGAAAGCCCCGCCTCCCTTTGTTGCCAGGAAAAAACTCTCGGAAAATGTCACCGGCTTTGCCCCCGGATCGAGATACCTCCAGTTGAGCTTTGAAAGCTGGATGCAGTCCGTCACCGCACGGAACATGGAATGCGAAGTCCCTCCGGCTACGTCCGTACCGAGCCCGATCCGGATTCCCTTCTCCAGGTACCGGCGTACCGGGGCAATTCCGGAAGCAAGGTTCATATTGGAAGACGGGCAGTGGGCTACCCACACGCCGTTGTCTTTCAGTCTCTGTATTTCATCCGGAACTGAGTAGATACAATGTGCCATTACGGTATTTCCTTCTCCCCCGAACAGACCGTGACGGTCATAAACCTCGCCGTAAAAAGAAGCCTCCGGTTCCAGCGTTCTGACCAGCTCTACCTCCTCCGGAGATTCTGAGAGATGGGACTGTACAGGCAGGTCATACTCCTTCCGGATTTTCCCCAGCTCTGTCATCATTGCCCCGGAACAGGCCGGTACAAAGCGGGGCGTGATCACAGGCTTTGTCCGGTGAAATCCACGCCTGCCGCATTCCCCGATCATTTGCCTTAGTTCTCCGACGGCGAGACCGGTATCCTTCTCCATCATGTCCTCAGGAACGTTCCTGTCCATATTGACCTTTCCGACAAAGCTCATCAATCCGCTTTTTTCCATGCATTCCATCA
>CACZQU010000194.1 GCA_902783305.1 uncultured Lachnospiraceae bacterium
CAACGGGCAAGCTGCACAGAGCAGCTTGCCCGCCTATAAGCATCAGTCAACATTCATCAAGCGTAATCATCAATCGTCTTCGCCTTCGGCGGCATTTGCGCGGGCTTCAATCTCCTTCTGCTGGACATCAGCAGGAGCCTGCTCATAACGGGCAAACTCATAGGAGAAATCGCCGCTGCCTCCGGTCATGGAGCGCAGATCCGTGGAATACCCGTCGATCTCCAGCTGCGGAACATCGGCTTCAATGATGGTATTCCCCTTGTGATCCGGGTTCATGCCCAGAACACGTCCGCGGCGCTTGTTCAGGTCGCCCATGACATCGCCGGTAAACTTATCCGGAACGGTAACCTTCATGGAAACGATGGGCTCAAGAAGTACCGGAGAAGCATCCATAAAGCCCTTCTTAAAGGCCAGGATTGCCGCTGTCTTGAACGCCATTTCGGAGGAATCGACCGGATGGTAAGATCCGTCATAAAGCTGGGCCTTGACGCCGACAACCGGATATGAGGCCAACGGGCCCTTCAGGACGCTTTCCTGGATACCCTTCTCGACAGCCGGGAAATAATTCTTGGGAACGGCGCCGCCGACGACAACCTGCTCAAATACATACGGAGTTTCCAGGTCGCCCGAGGGCTCAAAGCGCATCTTGACATGTCCATACTGGCCATGACCGCCGGACTGTTTCTTGTGCTTGCCTTCCACATCGGATTTCTTGCGAAGGGTTTCACGGAACGGAACCTTCGGTTTCACCAGCTCTACGTCGACTTTATAGCGCTCTTTCATCTTGCTCATGGTGACATCAAGCTGCTGATCACCGATACCATAGATCAGGCTCTGGCGGTTTGCGCCGTCATTGACAACACGGAGGGTCTTGTCTTCGCTCATGATCCTGCCAAGAGCCTGGGAGATCTTATCCTCCTCACCCTTCTTGACCGCTTTGTAGCGCTTGCAGGTATACGGCACGGAAAGCTCTGTCTTCGGGAACTGAACCGGAACCGCCTTGGTCGCCAGGGTGTCGCCGGTCTGGACGCTGGCAAGCTTCGCGATCGCACCGATATCTCCGGCATAAAGCTCCGGCACCTCGATCGGCTTGGAGCCCTCAAGGACATAAAGCTTGTTGAGACGTTCCTCTTCGTTCTTTTCTACATTATAGAGAGTATCATCAGACTTGACCGTACCGGAACACACCTTGACCAGCGAATACTTTCCGAGGAACGGATCGACGATGCTCTTCCACACATAAGCCGTCTTGGCCTTGGAAGCATCATAATCCGCGTCAAAGGCTTCCCCGCTCTTCTGATTTGTGCCTGCGCACTTACGTTTAGACGGATCCGGGAAAAACTCGACGATATCGTTCAGCAGCGTACCTACGCCCTTGAGATCCACGGGGGAACCCATGCAGACCGGTACCAGGGAAACGTCATGCACTTCCGCACCGACAGCAGTGTTTACCTCCTCGACAGTGAATTCATCACCCTCAAAGAATCTCTCCATGAATTCCTCACTGCTCTCTGCGACAGATTCCATCAGCGTGTCATGATAAGTCTCAAGATCTCCGGACAGATCCGCCGGAACATCACAGGGCTTCGTCTCGCTCTTTCCGGAGAAGGTACACGCATTCTGTCTGATGACATCCACATAACCGGTAAATTTCCCGCCGTCAAGGATCGGGAAATGGATCGGAGCAATCTTCTTGCCATAAAGCTCGGTAAGATCCTCAATAATCTTACTGTATGACACATCAGCGACATCCATGTCGGTGACAAAGATCATTCTCGGAAGATTATACTTCTCGCACAGATTCCAGGCCTTCTGGGTGCCGACCTGCACACCCGCCTTGCCGGATACAACGATAATGGCGGCATCTGCGGCACTGACAGCCTCTTCTACTTCGCCGACAAAGTCAAAATATCCGGGAGTATCCAGAACATTGATCTTGCACTTGAGCCAGGGCACCGGGATACAGGTAGTGGAGATCGAAAATCCCCTCTTGATTTCTTCCTTGTCATAGTCGCTGACGGTATTCCCATCCTCGACACGGCCCTGTCTTGTGGTCATCCCTGAAAGGAAAGCCATCGCTTCTGCCAAGGTCGTCTTACCTGCTCCACCATGCCCTAAAAGCACAACGTTACGGATCTGTTCTGTCTTATATACTTGCATATTTAACCTCCCTGTTTCTAAACGGTGACGCACCAAGTCTGCTCTCCCGGGCTCTTACCGACTCTATGACTGAGTGTCCGGCAAAATGCACCGGTGAAGAGCCAGGCGGCACGCTTCGCAAAAAAAGAGAAAATGACAGCTGACCCTCAACCAACGCAGGCGCTGCCTGTTTTTCTCAACAATCTGTGAACATTCTACTAAAGAATTCCTTCAGTTTCAAGCTTTTTTATGACTTTGACCTTCTTTTTTCTTTGCAAGACGTTTCCGGTCTGGTATAATAAAATTCAGTTTCCATGGAAAGGGGGATGAAGCATCCTATGAAAAATGACAACCTGTATGGGAAAACCCGCGCAATAAAGGAATTTATGCACCGGGCAGCGTTTGCTGCCATGATTTTTCTGCTTGGGATCAGTCTCTGCCTTCCGGCCGCATTTCCGGTCATGGCTCAGGCTCTGGAGGAAGACATTACCTTTGAGGCTTATGGCGGCAAACTGGTAACCTGGAGCGCGGACGGCTCTACGGTGATGTCGGAATACCCTGACGGAACCCTTATTCTGGTGGAGGAAGGGGAAGCATATACCGGCAAGGACGAGGTTGCCCTCTATTTATACGGCTTTGAATGCCTTCCGGATAATTTTATCACCAAAAACGAGGCGAAAGCCCTGGGCTGGTCCAGCAGTAAAGGAAATCTGGATGATATTGCGCCGGGTAAAAGCATCGGAGGCGACAGATTCGGCAACTACGAAGGTCTCCTCCCAAAGGAAAAAAACCGCCAGTATTATGAATGCGACATCAATTACCAGGGCGGGTACCGCCAGGCTGACCGGATCATCTATTCCAATGACGGACTGGTTTATTATACGGGGGATCACTATAAGAGCTTTGAACAGCTCTATTGACCATCGGACAAACAAAGCTGACCAAGGAGAGAGTCATGAAAAACGTATTTATTTTATCTTCCGCTTATGAGGATATCTCCAAAGTACACGAGGAGCTTGCCTCAAAGCTGGATTTTCCTTCCTACTATGGTGGAAATCTGGACGCACTGTATGACGTGCTGACTGAAGCAGACGAACCGGTCCGTATTGAAATCAGCTTCGAGGGAGAGGAGAATCCTTCCATGATCCATGCCATGCTTGACATGATCAATGTGATCATACAGGCTCAGAAAGAAAACGAGAGCCTGGAGCTGGTTCTGAAGGAATAAAGTCCTTTATTCTGTTTTTCCGTACAGTTCAGCCCCTCGCAAAAATCATAAGATTCTGACCGTCGTGCCTCAGCGTAAGGGCAGATGGTTATGCTTTCTCAGGCAGCTGCACTCCGTCACTCCCGACATGCGAAATCCTGCCCTGCGCAGCAGGGTGTAAAAACGCCATAGGTGCGGATTTCTCATGAAAGGAGGGACAGGCAGACAGCTGCAGATCTATCGGTGAGAGGGTCCGCAGTGCTTTCCATTTCGTCGACGCGCAGATTACCTGCAGACCCATCAAGCCGTCTTTTTCACCTTCTGTGCCAGGTCTGAAAGTGTCCTCTTTTTTCCAGTCTGTATTCCCTCAGATATAAGAGCTTCTCTCTTCCATTTTTTCGTAGATGCGCTCCGCGTCTTCCCCGCTTACCGGAGTCGGCTGGTAATCATTGTAATCATACTGGGAAGAAACATTACAGGGGATGATATTGGTCTCGTGGTCGTGCTGAACACCCTCGGAGGTTACGGTAAAGGTTTCCTGGAAAATGATGGTGTCAAAATCAGAGGGATATGTATTTCCTCCAAAGCAGAAATTTCCCAGACTGTAGGCTATCGCCACATCCTTGTATACCTCTATCCCCTGCAGGACATGGGGATGATGACCGCATACCAGATCCGCGCCCAGATCTACCGCCATATGGCCAAGTGCCCGCTGGTTCTCATCCGGTTCTTCCTCCAGTTCATTTCCCCAGTGGAAAATGACGATGGTAACCTCACTTCCCTCCTGCTTCACCTTCTCCATATTCTGCTTCAGTAATCCGGCGACTTCCATATGGTCATCGAGCTCATAGATTCCGATAAGACCGACCTTCACCCCCTCCACATCCATGACCGCCGTCTCGTCATATCCAAAATGGACAATCCCCTCGCGGTCCAAAGCGGCAAGAGTATCCTGATAGGACACTTCCCCATAGTCATGGCTGTGATTGTTGGCTGTGTTCGCTGATTCGATATTTCCTTTTGTCAGGATGGAAGCCAGCTCAGGATCCGCTTTAAAAGCAAACTGCTTGTCCTCCCGGTCCTCACTGTACGTCAATGTCCCTTCAAAATTCGCGATCGTCAGATCATCCGCTCCGAAGATATCCTTCACGTTTTCCATGAAATAATCAGCGCCGTACATCTCATAGTAATGATTCAGACTGGATTCATAATCAAAGTATTCATCCGTACCCAGTGTACAGTCACCGATAACAGAGACAGTGATCACTCTGGGAGGCGCGGAGGGAGGGGGACTCACTCCCGCAGAAATACCGGTGATTCCGGCAGCGGTCTCACGATCGTCTGCGGCAGAAGAGCTGTCCTTTGCCGAAAGCTCCGTACGATATTTCCTGACCGCAATGCCCCGGATCAGCATTGCGCAGAAAAAAACCGCAAAAAATGAAAAGTAAAGGCGGATAAGCCTCTCCACTTTTCTCTTACGAATGAAATATTGCCGTTCGGAACGTCTGTTCTCCGGAGTCTTTTTTCGTTCATTGTCCATGTTATGTGTCCGATCCTTCCTGCACACCGTGGATTATTGGCTCCTGCAACCGCCATATGAACAGGCATTGTATGTCGTTGACCTTGTTCCCGGAATGATCCGTTTTCGCCCTCCTGATCTGAAGATGTCCATCCCTTCCCGATCGTCAGAGAACGGAATATCATGCTGCTTTTCTGAAGAATAACAATAGTATATCATACGCAGGAATGCTGTCACAAGATCAGCATCGCATCTCCGAATGAGAAAAAGCGGTATTTTTCCTGAACAGCCGTTTCGTAGGCGCGAAGGACATTATCCTTTCCGGCAAACGCGCTGACCAGCATTAAGAGCGTGGATTCCGGAAGATGAAAATTGGTGATCAGACCGTCCATGGCTTTAAACCGGTATCCGGGATACAGGAAGATCTGTGTCCATCCGCTGCCCGGCCTGATGAAGCCGTCTTCATCAGCTGTCGATTCCAGGGTACGGCAGCTCGTGGTTCCCACACAGATCACTCTTGCGCCGGCGGTCCTGGCGGCATTGATCTTTTGCGCCTCACCGGGCTCTACAATATAATATTCCGAATGCATATGGTGGTTTTCCACATCCTCCGATTTCACCGGACGGAAGGTCCCCAGGCCTACATGCAGTGTAACATGGGCGATGTGAACTCCCTTTTGTTCCACTTCCCTTAAGAGCTCCTGGGTAAAATGGAGTCCGGCTGTGGGAGCAGCCGCAGATCCTTCATGTCTGGCATAAACCGTCTGGTAGCGGGACGGATCTGCAAGCTTGTGGGTAATATATGGAGGGAGAGGCATTTCCCCCAGCTGGTCCAGGATCTGTTCAAAAATCCCTTCGTATTCGAAACGGATCCGGCGATTCCCTTCCTCCCCGAGAGCAAGAATCTCGCCCTTCAGCTGCCCGTCCCCAAAGACAAGCCGGCTTCCCGGACGCGCTTTTTTTCCCGGTTTTACCAGGCATTCCCATTCATTGTCCCCAAGCCTTTTCAGCAGCAGAATCTCCACCAGGCCTCCGCTTCCTTCCCGCCTTCCATAAAGCCTTGCAGGGATCACTTTTGTATCATTGATAACCAGACAATCTCCCTTTTTCAGATATTCCAGGATATCCCGGAAAACACGATGCTCCAGACTGCCGGTTTTGCGGTGTAAAACCAGCAGGCGTGAAGCGCTCCGGTCCGTCAGGGGATCCTGGGCGATCAGCTGCTGAGGCAGATCGTAATAAAAATCGGATGTTTTCATACCATTTCCTCCCCGCCGGAACTATCCGTCCCCTCTTCGCTTTCCTTCATTTTCTTTTTCCACTCCCGGATCAAGGCCCATTCCTTATTGGTCAGACCGGCCGTTCTGAGCAGGTCCGGGCGCCATTTCAAGGTGCGCAGAATGGACTGTTCCCTCCTCCAGGCAGCCACATTGGCGTGGTGCCCGGAAAGAAGGACCGGAGGGACGCTTTTGTCATGCCAGACCTCAGGGCGGCTGTACTGAGGATACTCCAGAAGTCCGTCGGAGAAGGATTCTGTCTCGCCGGATTCCGAATTCGACAGAACGCCGGGAACCATTCTGGCTATGCAGTCCATCATCACCATGGCGGCCAGTTCTCCGCCCGTCAGCACATAATCGCCGATGGACACCTGATCCGTTACGATTTCTTCCAGAACCCTTTCATCGATCCCTTCATAATGACCGCACAGAAAGACCAGATCCTCCTCCAGGGCCAGTTCCTTTGCCATCTTCTGGTCAAACCGCTTTCCCTGAGGGGTCAGATAGATCGTTCTTGGTTTTCTTTCTCCGGCAACGGATGCCCAGGCAAGATAGACAGGCTCTGCCTGCATCAGCATTCCGGCTCCGCCTCCATAGGTATAATCGTCCACTTTCTGATGCTTGTTAAACGCAAAGTCCCGGATATTGACCGCCTCTATGCTGAGCAGTTTTCTTTCAACAGCCCTCCCGATAATGCTCGTGTTCATTGTATGTAATATCATCTCCGGAAAAAGGGTAAGAACAGAAAAGTGCATCTTTACATCAGTCCTTTCAGAAGATGAATCTTCATCCTTTCGTTTTCCACATCGACATCCAGAATACAGTCCGCAATAGCCGGGATCAGAATTTCCTTCCCCTCGCGGGTTCTGATGACATAGACGTCATTGGCGCCTGTCTCCATCACATCCTTTACGATACCAAATTCACTTCCATCCTCCAGAAAGACCGACATGCCGATCAGATCCCCGATATAGTATTCCCCTTCCTGCAGCTCCTGGGCATCCGCTCTGGCAATCCACAGATCATGTCCTTTATATCGTTCAATCTCATTGATGTCATTGATCCCTTTAAACTTCATCAGCACAAGATTTTTGAAATAACGGACCTGGCTGACTTCCAGCCGCTTTTTCTCTTTTCCGGTATCCAGAAGGACATATTCGAGATACTCGAAGCGATCCAGATCCGTTGTCGGATAGACCTTTACCTCTCCCTTCAATCCATGGGTATTGGTAATCACTCCTACCTTCAGAAATTCATTCATGGCATTCTCCCGTTCGATAACACACCCGGCCGCAGTAAGGATCTGTGCATAAATAACCTATACATCTGACTTGTCTAAATCCGCCCAGGCTGCGTTGGTCTCGTCTTCCGACTCGGTCGGC
>CACZQU010000195.1 GCA_902783305.1 uncultured Lachnospiraceae bacterium
AATTCAGCATATAATACCAAATGCTGTTATTGTTATACTAAAAGAATGGAGATGCTGATCATGGATGTTTTCCTGTCTGTTTCTGTAGCACTGTTCGCAGGTCTGATGCTGACGCGTTTATTCCGCGTGCTGAAGCTCAATTTTCCGGATGTTACGGCGTTTCTGATTGCCGGCCTTCTGATCGGTCCGTACGGACTGGGCCGGATCGGAGTTCAGGGTCTGGGCTTTGCGTCACTTTCTGATGTGGAGTCCATCGGAATCATCAATACAACTGCTTTGGGATTTATCGCTTTTTCGATCGGAAGTGAATTTCGTCTGACCGAGCTGCGGCATACCGGGAAAGCTGCGACGGTTATCGGGATCCTGCAGGCTGTGACAGCGACGGTTATGGTCGATATCGCGTTGATTCTGGTTCACTTCGCGGTAGGGGAGGAAGTGCTTCCGCTCACGGCAACGATCACAATGGGAGCTATCGCTTCCGCGACCGCACCGGCCGCAACACTGATGGTCGTGCGTCAGTATAAGGCAGACGGCCCGCTGACCAGGCTTCTGCTGCCCATCGTCGCGTTGGATGACGCGGTGGGTCTTGTGCTTTTCTCGGTTTCCTTCGGAGTTGCCCGCGCTCTCCAGGACGGTGCCGCGGATCTGATTTCCATTGCGGTGAATCCTCTCCTGGAAATCGTGTTCTCCCTCCTGCTCGGAGCCGCTCTGGGAGTGCTTCTGTCGGAGCTGGAGAAGCTCTTCTTTTCCAACACGAACAGGCTTTCGCTTACCATCTCCTTTGTCTTGTTGACTATCGCACTCTCATACCTTGAAATTCCGCTTGGCCGCGCGACGATTTCCTTCTCCTCGCTGCTGGTCTGCATGATGCTGGGTACGGTCTTCTGCAACATGAGTGAATTTTCCCACGATATCATGTCCAGAGCAGACAAGTGGACCAGTCCGCTGAATGCGACATTCTTTGTCCTCAGCGGAGCGGAGCTGCAGCTGTCCGTATTTGAGAACAAAAGCTATGTACTGGTCGGCATCGTCTACATCCTGGTCAGAAGCCTGGGGAAATACTTCGGTGCACGCTTCAGCAGCGGCATGATGGGCTGTGATGAGAAGGTACGGAAATACCTGGGAATCACACTGCTGCCTCAGGCCGGCGTCGCGCTCGGAATGTGCAACCAGGCCATGGCCCTGGGCAGCTTCGAGGGTGCGATTATCCGAAACGTCACCCTTTTTGGCGTGCTGATTTATGAACTGATCGGTCCGCTCATGACCCGGAACGCACTGATGAAAGCAGGCGAAATCGAATCCGTACCGGAGCACAAGAAGGACAGGAACCGATTCCGGGCAGAGACGGCATAAAACTGTCAGTCAGAGCAGTTCATCCGGAAACGGTTTTCTGACTGGCTCTGATGGGAAGAGCTTTCCCCTGACTGACCTTAGCTGGAGGAACTTCATGAATGATTACCGGCAGATTACCCATCCGATCCCGCCATGCTTCAATTCCTGTTCACGGATTCTGATCCTCGGCAGTTTTCCATCGGTGAAATCCAGAGAAATGCAGTTTTTCTACGGGCATCCGCAAAACCGTTTCTGGAAGGTCGTAAGCGCCGTTTTTGAGGACAGTTTTCCCGAAACCGTTCCCGAGCGTAGAAGCTTTCTTCTGCGCCACGGGATTGCCGCCTGGGATGTGATCCACTCCTGCGAGATCCAGGGCTCTTCCGATGCCAGCATCCGGAACGTGGTGCCCAATGACCTCTCTGTGATTCTGGAGACAACACCGATCCGGCAGATTTTTGTCAACGGAAAAACAGCGGAAAAAATGTACATCCGATACCTTCAGAACCAGACAGGCAGAAAAGCGGTCTGTCTGCCCTCCACCAGTCCTGCCAATGCCGCCTGGAGCCTGGAACGGCTGACCGAAGCCTGGTATCCGGTCAGGCAGGCAGCAGACAGGGCTTTGATTGACCCTGTCAAGGGGGACGGTTCTCACTGACATAACCTGTCAAGGGGGACGGTTCTTGTCAAGAAGGATGGTTCTCACTGACATAACCTATGGATGAGTCAGTGAGAACCGTTCCCTTGACTTACCTGCCCGTTAATAAAAAAACCGCCCCGGATAGTACAAAAGTACTACCCAGGGCGGTTTTCTTACGGTAAAAGCGGCTGCCGGATACAAAGGAAACCGTTCTCGAATTCAAAGCTCTTTTCCCCTTCCCCTGTTTACCGCTCAGCCGGAAAGTCCTTATTCCGTTTTCTCCGCCTCTTCCCGTGCTGCTGCTTCTCTCTTATTGATCTTGCTCTGATTGTAGAGAGAGAACAGGATCGTCGCAACACTGACAATGAAGAATCCCATGGCGATCGGCCGATGGAGAATCTCAAGGAAATTGCCATTGTTGACATCCACAAAACGGACAAGATTCTGCTCACACATCGGTCCGAGAATCAGAGCCAGCAGGATCGGCGAAAGAGGGAATTCAAATTTGTTCATCAGGTACCCTACCACTCCGAAGAGAACGCATACGCCGATATCAAAAACGTTCTTGTTGATCGCAAAAGCTCCCAGCAGGGACACGATCAGGATGATCGGATAGAGCATCTTTTTCTCTACAGAAACGATCCTGGCAAAAAATCTGACACCCACGCAGCCGACAGCCAGCATGGCGATGTTCGCCATCATCAGAGCGGCGAAGACCCGGTATACCGTCGGAAGTTCGTTGACATACATCATGGGACCGGGCTGGATCCCCTTCATGATGAAGGCGCCAAGGAGAACTGCCGTTACCGCGTCTCCGGGGACACCCAGGGACAGCAAGGGAATCATAGCGCCGCCGGAGCAGCCGTTATTGGCGGATTCTGTTGACGCTACGCCGTTGGGTATACCTGTCCCCCATTTCTCCGGATGACGGGAAAAGCTCTTGTTGAAGCCATAAGAGACGAATACAGCGATGTCGCCGCCTGCTCCGGGAATGGCTCCGATAAATGTGCCGATGATTCCGCCGAAGAGAATGTTGGGCCAGATGGTCCGGATCGTCTTCCCATCGGGAAGGACACGATTGAGCTTTTCATGGGAGGTTTCCTGCTTTTCCTGTCCCGCGATGATGCGCTCAACGCCTGCGATTACCTCAGACACCGCGAACAGTCCGATCAGAACCGGGATAAAAGAAAAGCCGGACAAAAGAGGACGAAAGCTGAATACAAAACGCTTCGCCCCATAAGTGGGATCCTGACCCACCGTGGCAAGCAGCAGTCCGAAGAAAGCTGCGATCAGCCCTTTGGAAATCGATTTGCCGGAGATGGATACGATGACAGACAGACCAAAAACCGCCAGCATCAGCATCTCAGCGCTGGTAAATTTCATGGCAACCTTTGCCACCATAGGCGAAAGGAAGGTCATAATCAAAGCGCCGAGAACTCCACCGCAAAACGAAGAGAACAAGGCGACAGAAAGCGCTTTGCCTGCCTGTCCCTTCTGGCACATAGGATAGCCGTCCAGCAGAGTAGCCGCGGCGGAAGGAGTTCCGGGAGCGTGGATCAGGATCGCGGAAATCGACCCGCCATACATTCCTCCGCAGTAAATGCCCAGAAGGAGGGCAATGGAGGGAATCAGATCCATTCCAAAGGAAAAAGGAATCAGCAGGGCTACACCCATTGTGGCGGTCATGCCGGGGATGGCGCCGAGAAGGACGCCGCCGGTTGCGCCAAGCAAAGCCATCAGGATCACCTGGAGGCTGGTAAAGATAGCTCCATAACTCTGGAATAACAAACTCCAATCCATACCTTACCTCCCTAAATCTTGTCTACCAGGTCGCGCAGCGGCTGCAGCACACCCATAGGAATGTTGACGGTCAGAAGCTTATAGAACACAAACCAGAGCACCAGCGGCACGAGGATGGATACCAGAAGAATGACCAGAATATCCCTTTTTCCTACAAGCCACATAATGACAGCACAAGTGACGGCACTGATAAGGACATATCCCAGCTGCTCAAAGAACAGCGTGTAGCAGCAGCAAAGCACAATAATAAAGAGGGCAGCCAGCACCTCCTTGTGCTTAAAGGGATTGATGGCCGGTGCCGGAGCATTGTCCGGATCATTTTTTTTCATGGTGCCGAATACCTTGAAAAGGGACTGAATCAGCAGCACGACCGTAAAGACGATCATACCGGTCAGCATAACCCTGGGAAAGGTAGACGGCTGAACATAAGCTCTTTTCTGTACCTTGAAGCTGAAGGTTTCATAGTAAGCCCAGGCTTCAAAGATAAGGAGAACGACAGCGCAGATCAGGTTGGAAAATGCTTTTGTCTGTGTTTTTTTCAACAGAAGATCACCTCATTTCAGGCTTTGAACTGCTGATTTCTGCAAATACGGGCCGGCGGAATGAGGTAATTCGCCGGCCCGCAAGGGAAATCAGAACA
>CACZQU010000196.1 GCA_902783305.1 uncultured Lachnospiraceae bacterium
TCTTTGAGGGATTTGTCCACAAGCTTGATTTTTACTGTCTGGCCTGTCAATCCATAGGTTTTAAACATATGACTGAGCTCCTTTTTTACTAATACAGTTTTGATCTGCCATAATGGCGGATTCTCAGAATCATTCTTGCTACTTAACTGGATATCTGCTTTCATAATTAGGAAGTAATCGTTTATCCGGTGCTCTTATCTTTTTCATATCTATGTGTCTGTTTCTTACTGCCACCTCCTTATTACTGTACGACCGACGGCTCGACTCTGTTTCCGGCACGGAACTCCCTCCGGCTTGCGATGTTATTTTCACTTCCTTAGTCGTTGCTCCATCTGGACTTTTCCGGCCAAATGTGATAAACAGTTGTATTAGGATTTGTTTCGAACCAGTCAGAACATTTTTCCGGAGATCATATAAAAGACTTCCAGAGGTTTTCCTTCGAGAACTAATATGATGTTTGATGGTTTTTTATGACAGTCGTTTTATGACTCATAACGGCTTTTATGACTTTTATAGAGGATGCTGATATGACAGATATATTCATCCCACGTCTTCGGGGTAACACCTTCTTTCTATTTCTGCTCCGCGCAGTGCTCGACGACTTTGGCGTAGCATCTTCCTGGGCAAACTCTTCGCAAGGCCTGACGCAAGCAAAGCTTTTTGCAAATCTGATGCAGACAGTTAAACCGAGTTATGAAATTTCCAACGAGAGAACTCTGCAGCAGTACATCTCCCAATATCTTAAAGGCGATCCTAAAAGGTCGAGCAGCAAGACCCATTATCCTTTCAAAGAAGCGACATTTCAGACGACCGCCAGAATGTATGTCCACAATCATTACTGGGATGCTGTTCGAAAAATGGATGATCTGTGCCTCACCTTTCTTGATGTTGAAGATGAGGCAAAGATGAAGATGCTCGTCGGCGGCTTGGTTTCGCTCATTTACAGGGACTCATCTATCTCTCCTGAAACTGTGCTTGATACAGGATTCAAGAAAGTCACCAAAGCGGAAATCACCAAAGAATCAGAGTTTTCGCTCCAGCGATTTCTCCTCAGCACATGGCTATATATCGTTACCAACAAGCCCAACGCCGAAGAAGGCGGCGAGACATACCTGAAATGGACAGAGGATTCTGGAAGAGGTAATCCCCGCAGAATCACGACTGCCTGGGGGGCAAAAATGGCGGAAAAAATCAAAACCGTCTCCACAAAGCTTCCAAATGAAGCTTTCAAGGAAACGGATGAAGAACACAGTAATGGAACAATCGGAGAATCGGAAGAAGAACATGAAAAAATAGCAGATGATGAACCAACCATCACTGCTGATACAATACACGATAAGGCTCCCCATGTGGAGGTATATGAAGCTCCGTTCATAGACCCGGTAAGCAAACGAGAAGTACTCGCCCAATTCCATGTTGAAAATCATGGTGACGGCATTGCGGCGGGAATCGTCTATGGTGGCATTACTATCGGGGGGAAGAAGAAAAATGAGTAACGAAATATCAAATAGTAACCGCTCTCTTCCCTCTTTCAATGTCCACGCCGAAGGCAATGGTGTTGCTGTCGGCTATACCGATTCGATCAATACCACCATGAATATCATCATAGCCGACGGCAGCAAAAGCAGCCTTAGCACCGATTTCTTCAATCTGATTATTGGTTTTGATCCTTTCTCAACCAACCGGCTTGTTATCGAACGTAAACGCGTATTGAAGGAATACATCAGTGATGATGTGAAAGAAAAATTCTGTGACTGGACGAAGGAAACAATTTCTGAAATCAAAAAGTTGCCCACTATTATCGCCCAGGAAAGGGATGGGACAACCGAGCAGCAGGCAGTTTTTGCTTTTATACGGGAAATAAAAACTCAAGATAATGGGATCAAAATTTATTTTCAGAAATATTTCCCCATTCCTTTTTCCTTTCTCTATGAGAATATGTGGGAACTCGCCATTCCACACAAATGTGAACTGACTCGGACACATTGGACGATAAAAGGCGTCAATCTTCTGGAGGTTATGCAAGACGCGGGGTTGTTCCCGGGAAAGTGAGGTATCCACTTGTACAATGAAATTATAACTTCATGCGATACCCATCTACCCGATGTCCGCGCAGGCATAAGCGTATCTGCCACCGGTAATGCTACAGCCATTGGTGCCGTGTATGGCGGTATCAGCTTCAACATGAATTCCCCAGAGACTATCGCTGTGCTGAGAGAAATGTTTGGTGGCAGTCGCCGCTCCCATGCCCTTGAGTGGGCATCACTCAACACCAAGCGATTTAACCTTTTCGTATTGGAAAACGAAAACTACCAGAATGGTATGTTCTGCATAGGCAAGCGTGTATCACTGGAGAGATACACCGATAAAGAGTTTAAGGACTTTTTCAAACCGCTCTCCCAGGAAGCGAAAGATGAGCTAAAGAAGATGCCTTGTATTTTCGCAAGGAAAAACATCGATTTTAAGAAAGCCGACAATCCGCAGCCTGCTGCTTTAGGACGGATTACTGATATTGATTGCCAAGGAGAACAGATCCGTTTCTGTTTTGAGCTTTTCAGGCCTTTTATCGAACAGCAGTTTATTAATGACCATATAAATGATTTTGGGTTGAAATTTGCTACTGTACGAAACCAGTTGGATGAGGAACACTGGAGTATACGGGCAGGCAATCTTTTGAAAATCATATCTGGCTTCGGGATTGTGATAGAATAGGAGAACGGACAGGGTAAATGAAGAGTTAAAAGATATACGGTTTATCATTAAGGACATATCCGATTATCTCAGCATCGCCGAAGAAACTCCCAGAACATTGGTCAGGGAGGGAAAGCAACGTCCACTTATAAGGCGAGAAATATAAGTTTAAATTGAGTGAAGTCTACGAGTTGATCTGCTCAAGAAAAAACAACGAGGAGTATGGCAAAGATGGCAAATAAAGTCCGGGTTCATATCACGGGTGTCGAAATCAATGCACCGACGTACAAGGGCGTTACTTTTGAGCCCTCGATGATCAATTTCTTCTTTGGTGGAAACGGAACTGGAAAATCAACGCTGGCAAAATCCTTTAAGGATAACAGTGCAAAACTGACATGGGACGGAGATCCTTTCCCAGATGACCGCATTCTAGTTTACAATGAAGACTTCATCAGAAAAAATGTCCAGAGCTACGGGAATATCCCCGGTGTTTTCACCATCTCCGAAACTAATGCTGAGAAGAAAAAACTGGCTGATCAGAAGAGCAGAGAGAAGAAAGCGCTAGAGGATGAAATCAAGACTATCGAAGCAAAGAAAAGAAATCTTGATAGAGAGCAATGTGCGGATGATGAAGCCTACCTTACTGATGTGTGGAATAAAAGTGTAGACATCCGAAAAAAATACGGTGCGTCCTTGTCATACCTAAGAGACCGTAAGAAGTTTGCAGGTAAGATTGAGGAATATAAGCCAATCGCTTCAGACATGTCTGAGGTGGATAAACTATACAAAACTGTATGGGATTCCAGTAATTCAAGAGCCTATAATGAGTACAAACTACTGGCGACCTCTATGCCATCTTCTCCTCTAACCAGGAAACCAATAATTAGCCGAAGTAACACAGAATTTGCCAAGTTCATCCGTGCACTTGGTAATCTGGACTGGGTTACAAGCGGTCACACAAAATATCACGACAAGACGGGAGGAAAGTGTCCTTATTGCCAACAGATACTTCCCGCTACATTTTCTGACTCCCTTGCCTCGTGTTATGACGAGCAATACACGGCAGACAAAAACTCATTTTCTGAATTCATTGCACAATACAAGGCCGTGCTTAATGGCGTTTACCAAACATGTACAGCCAACATGAATAATCCATGGATAACTCCCCATGATGTGGATTACAAATCAAAGTATGAACTATTCCAAGAAAAAGCCAAAGCCAACATGACACTGCTCCACCAAAAGGAAACCAACCTCTCTGAAGAGATCGATCTAGAAGATCTTTCACAATTTCTCCACGACCTCAATAACATCGCCGAAGATGTCAATAAGGAGATCCAGAAGTTTCATTCCATCACCAGGGACATACCCGCCCAAAAATTGAAACTCTCTGAAACGCTTTGGTCCCATCTTGCATATGATTGTGCAGATATCATCGAAAAGCACAGACAGGCAAGAAAGGATCGCGAAATCCAGCAGGACAACCTTAATTCGGTGATTATCGATCTTAAGACAAAAGTATTCATTCTTAACGCCGATATTATCAAACTCAACTCTGAAACCGTGAACACTACTAAGGCGATGAACGACATTAACGCGGCTATAAAAACCGCCGGTTTCAAGGGTTTTATGCTTCGCGAAAAGCCCGGCACAAAATATGTTTATGAATTAGTGAGACAGATTGGAGAAAACAAATGTGAGGTGGTTAATCAGGACTTGAGCGAAGGAGAACGCCACTTTATCGCTTTCAGTTACTTCTATCATATGGTTATGGGTAGCCAGTCTGATGAGGGTCGTGTTGAAGACAAGATTGTCATCATCGATGATCCCGTTTCTTCCATGGATAGCGGCATCATGCATATGGTGGCTGCACTCACCCGTCAGATGATTGGTATCTGCTATAACAACTACGATATGGAAGAAGGGGGAACAGATGATCACATCCGTCAGATTTTCTGTCTTACCCATAATACAGTATTCTTCCGAGACATAACCTTCAATCGTCTCGCCGACTACGAATGTGCTTCATTTTTTGAGATTACTAAGAATCCCCTCAACCAAACAACTATTGAAGAATGTACAGATGAGCTTCAAACGACCGGAGGTGGAAAAATCAACAGGAGCCCTGTCAGAAACGGCTACGATGCCCTATGGCATCAGTATCTTACGACTGAGGATCCTGAAACACTAATGATCGTAATCCGTCAGATATTAGATGCCTACTTCATCCAGATGTTCGGATATAAAAATGTGAATCTCCGAAGAGATCTTCTTGACAAGAAAAAGGATAGATTCATTCGTATTTCAGATGATGGAATTGAAGATCGGTCCGATTTAATTACGGCTGAAGCTATGATTGCCCTACTTAATATCGGTGCAACGAATTATAACGATGGTCTCTATTACGATCCTTCCTCTGTAAACACGACTTACCTGCGTAATATCTTTAAACGAATCTTTTATGTTTTGGAGCAGAATCAGCATTTTGACATGATGACAGCGCGTGTTAGATAATATTTGTACTGTGTACTTGACACGTTCCATTTCTAGTACTATAATTCTGTCGAAAGGGGACCAGCTATGAATTTCGATCAAGCCGTTATGGTACATCGCCTCGAAGTCAGCCTCGCGGATATACGCAAGATTGCAGGTTGGAAAGGAGTAGAACTCGGAAACATGCTAGGACTCTCTCGGCAGGCCATCAGCACCCTTGAAAAACAAAATTCCCGCCTCACCTTCGCCCAGTACGTGGCCATCCGCCATCTCCTGGACGCATGGATGAAGGAGCACACGGAAAACAAAACCCTGCCGCGGGTAATCACCCTCGCACTTGATGATCGTCGGATCTTTGGCGCTGAGTACGACAAACTGTTGCACGTTATCAGTACCATCGCCGCCACAGCCTCCGGAGGAGCAAGCCAGTCAGCAACTGATACGATTGCAAAGGTGTTACTCGACGAATGGGAAAAACCTGCAAGGGAATACTGCTATAAACAATTAGAGCTGGATATGGTAGTGGAAAAGCTCGGGGTCACCGCTGATACAGAGCCGCGTGACTGGACACAGCAAATCTTAGACTGGAGGAACGGAAATGGAAAACAAGGTAATTAGAGAGACCATCATGGTCCTCACAAACTCTCTCTATGAAACCCAGTGTAATTCAATCAACACTGAAAAGACTGTTCAGCAGGTGCTCTCCCTCAGCGATCACGTTATGCACGAAAAGACTATTGCTGGACTTATTGCTGATGACAAGACTGATTGGACGAAAAAAGTAGAACTTTTAAAAGGAATTTACAGTGATTATGACAAACGGATTGAGAGCAACACCGAGAGGGTGATCCATATGCAATCCTCTCAGACACAAAATATTGGAAGCGCCACAAGCTGGTGGGCTAAAAGCTTTGGACGGTTTGTTATTCCAGGTCTCAGTCTCCTCGTTCTTTTCATTACACCCGGTGGCAGGAAGCTGCTTACTTCCGGAGCAAAGATCTTAGTAGCTGCTACGTAATAGACTGGAGAAAAGCGCAATGAGTAGACAATACAAACCAAATGAAACTTACCTAAGCAACAGCGCCGCCACTCTGAGGCGACTTTGAATGAGGCGATAGATGATAGTGCACTGCATGACGTGAAGGCGTTTGATACAATTATCGATAGCGAAATCCAGCCCGATGTGAAATCCCCCCGGGACAATGCTGAGAGGTTTTTTATCCTGCACGATGGAAGAGCTGGATAAGATGTTCAAAGGTCAAAGTCAGTCACAAAATTATGATAGAATAGCAGCAACAGAAATAAAAGGCGGAGTAAAATCCCGCCTTTTTCTATTGACTTTTGTACATCGGCACCCTAAAATATCACCATACGGTTATTATTATATTCCGTTTGGTAGTAATTGGAGGACGTATATGGAATTTATCAAAAACGAACTACCTATTAATGTTGCCGCCAGCAAGGACATATTGAAGACCCGACGTGTACAGCTTCGACTTACTCAACAGCAGGTCGCGAACGGTGCCAGGATCCAGCTACAGCAATATCAGCGTCTGGAATCAGGCGAACGAAACATTGAAAACGCCAGTATGCGCATTGCAATAAGTATCTGTGCCGTCTTGAAGCTAGATCCTTTTTGTTTATTCCCGGAAGCCGCGGCTATGAATAAGTATGCTGACTCAGTGAAAAGAACAGGTGAACCCCTGCTGAAGGAAGAAGCTATTCCGCTTATTCTGGAACATGCCTGTAACCTATGCAACGAGGTTCTTTATACCCATTACTCTCTGGAGAACATCAAGATAGCATGTTGCACACTGGAAAATGCCGTCACTGTTTATAACGATTTCACAGCCCAGTATGGTTTTCATTCAGAAGTTCGTTCCAATAGCGATTTTGAAGATGTCCTTGCTGAATCCTTTGTTGGTCAGACCGATATTGATGATCCGGCACATGTTGACGGAATACTGATTCGTACCGATCCTCCTGCAAATATTGGTGATCCGGAATCATATCTGCTTCTTCTCGTTCATGAACTCTCACATATCTTTTGCACCACCCACGAGACAGATACTGCCGGCAAGGTTGGTCAGCGGTTCTACGACCTGTATTGCGCCGATGAGCCCGGAACTCCTGCCTCTGAATACAACAACGGATACATGAATGCAGGCTACGCCATCTGGCGGGGTTTCATAGCTGATATCATACAAGATATCGTCTATCAGCAGCCTTCAAAACATCTGACGGATATAGCTCCTTTTCTCCGTATCCTGGCCGATAGAGTCAAAGTTGGTAACTCAATCGCTAAGTCAGCACTCCACCGTTATCTTTCCGAAATTATGAATACATGGGAAGGCAGCGAAGCCGAAAAATGGGTAGACTTAGAGTCGAAACTCCTTGCACTGAACCTCCCTTTCATCCGAATAGTGAAGCATGTGTTTGAAAACCTGCATGGTAAAAATTGTCACACTATTACTCCTGAGTTTATCGAATCACTTGGAGCCTTGTGTCTTGCGGATATGATTCAAAATACTCCGAATGAAGATATCATGCGGTTTTCTGAGATCTATGGTTATACGTTTTCTAACGAGGAGGGTTCTGATGAGTAGAAAGTCCAAACAATTCCAATGTAGCAATCATCACGCACGATGCTAAAACCAAGAAGAAGGCTGTAATTGCTCAGTTGGAACGTGATCAGCGGATCACAAATCTGCGCGGAGAAAAAGCAGAAATTCTGAATACATTGCCACCATTGCTCAATGCCAAGCTCGAAGAGATACACAGAATACAATCGCTGCTTGTAGAAGAGGTAATACAAATAGAACATGAAATTGAGCAGTCGAAAGCTCGACAAGCAGAGTTAGAAGCCATACTGAAACAATTATGAAAGACAGTCTAAGTGATAAGGAGAATTAAATTCACCTTAGCGGTGGAAAAGTTGAAAGATCAGAGAATCAATTAATGATAGAGGAATGACATATGAACGAAGAAGAAAAGAATGAGCAAACATAAACCCTGAAACCTGATATAGATTTCGTTACAATGGAATTGGAGTTCAAATGAGGGAAAAGCAATGGTCATAGGATACGAATGTAAACATTGCCATAGCAAATTCAAATGCAAAAAAAATCATTCAAGGATGCCCCAGCTGTGGCTACTGGTTTGATAAGTCAGAAGATATCCCTGTTTTAATACAGCATACTGAAGAATCCTTTTTGAATGATCCCAATATACCCATGGTAGAAAATGTCGATGATCCTCTATTGCAAAAAATGCAAGCCATCAGGAAAAAGAGCAGCACTCTACACGACATAAACAGATTCTTCTCTGATTTGAGATAGGAGAAAACCTATGATCTTCACATGCGATAACTGTCATTACACTTTCAAAGCCGATTCACTTCCGGAATCGTGTCCGGACTGTGGGAAGGAGCTGCTCAACCGCAGGATCGGTAGTAGAGTCATCCAGGCTCCCGCTGTACGAAATGCCACAGACACAGAGATCGCATGGTATGAAGAGGGTCCGAAGGAGCAGGATCTCTCTACCCTGCGTGAGCTAATGACCGTGGACGAATACAA
>CACZQU010000197.1 GCA_902783305.1 uncultured Lachnospiraceae bacterium
AGGGAAGCGGCTGATCCCTTCCCTCTTCATGTCTCCGCCTGTCCAAAGACCATTTCTTCAACCAGCTGCACAGCTTCATACACCATGGCATCGCAATGCGGCTTTTTCAGTCCGCCATGCTCTGCGTTGATTCTGAGGAGGTCCCTGCACATCAGACAGCCGGCATGATTCTCCCGGATTCTCCGGCAGAAAGCATTTGCGTCCGAAGGGTCATCTTTGCCAAGCAGACCCAAAGCCATCAGACCTCCTGTGACAGCTCCGCAGACGGATCCCATTTTCATGCCTCCGCCGAAATTGGAAGCAACCCGGTAAGCGGTTTCTTCATCAATTCCGGCATCCTTTGCGAACGGAACAACCACAGACTGTGCGCAGTTGTAGTGCCGCTCTGTGATTGCCCGGAGTTCTTTTGCTTTGTCCAGATATTTGCTCATCATAAAACCTCATTCTTTCTGACAGGATTATTCGATGCTGCTGAGTACGGATATCATATCAAAAACGGGATTTTCAGGCAAGTACGATTCAGAAAACCACACACTCAGCCAGAAAAATCGTTACTATTCACGGATTAACCGTATAGCCACGCGCGGGGAAGGTTAGACCATGGACGGTAATCCTGAAGCCAGGCGGCCAGGACTGTTACTTCGGCTGATCAGGGGGTGCATAGTTAGTAAACGGTGTTTCAGAGATTATTATGATGACGGCTTTCAAAGGATGTAAGGGAGGTTTTTATGAAATACGTGTGCCAGATCTGCGGTTATGTTTTTGATGAGGAAAAAGAAGGCAGGCCTTTCCAGTCTCTGGAGCAATGTCCCATATGTAAACAGCCGGTTTCCAGCTTTCAGCCTGTACAGGAAGAATCAGATATCGCCGGGCCGGCAGGGAATTCCTCTGCTGCTGCAGGTAAAACGTCTGATCCTGAATCAGCGGTTTCGGATCAGGAAGAACGAAAACCGGTACCGGCGCCCGCATATGACGCAGAGCTGGTCAGACACGATCCTTCCGCAAGATATATGGAAGAGATCCATGAGATGGCGGTAAAAGGCGAGTCTTTGCATGCGGCAATGGGAACGCTGCTTCCGCTGCCCAGATGGGAGGATATTCTTCTCCTTGGAGCGCAGCTGAACCCTGCGCCGCTGGATGACGATGCGCCTGTATCGACGAGAACGGTGATTGGAAAGAAAGCAAAAAAGCCGATGGTTCTGGAAACCCCGGTCTATATCTCTCATATGTCTTTCGGAGCGCTGTCGAAGGAAGCCAAAACTTCACTTTCAAAAGGGTCGGCAATAGCCCGGACAGCCATGTGCAGCGGAGAGGGAGGCATTCTGCCGGAAGAAAAGGAAGCGGCTTACCGGTATATTTTTGAATATATCCCGAATAAGTACAGTGTGACAGATGAAAATCTGCAGTCGTCTGATGCCATAGAAATCAAAATCGGGCAGGGAACAAAGCCAGGTATGGGTGGACATCTTCCAGGCAGCAAGGTGACCCCTGAGATTGCGGAAATACGGGGGAAGAAAACCGGGGAGGATATCCAGAGTCCCAGCAGATTTCCCGAGATTCATTCAAAGGATGATCTGAAGGCTATGGTGTCCATGCTGAGGGAACGTTCAATGGGACGTCCGGTCGGGATAAAAATCTCCGCGGGAAATCTGGAGGCCGATCTGGAATACTGTGTATACGCGGAGCCGGATTTTATCACGATCGACGGCCGGGGCGGGGCAACTGGTTCATCTCCGCTGTTCTTAAGAGACGCGTCTTCGGTGCCTACGATTTATGCGCTGTCCAGGGCAAGGAAATATCTTGACCAGGTCCACAGCGATATTGACCTGGTGATTACCGGCGGACTGAGGATTTCCGCAGATATCGCCAAGGCTCTGGCTATGGGGGCGGATGCCGTTGCCGTCGCAAGCGCGGCACTGATCGCCGCCGGATGCCAGCAGTACCGGATCTGCGGTTCGGGGTACTGCCCTGTGGGGATCGCCACCCAGAATCCTCAGCTTCGGAAAAGGCTGGATGTGGAAGCGGCAGCAGCCAGAGTGGGAAATTATCTGCTGCTGACGACACAGGAGCTGAAAACCTTTGCGCGGATATCCGGAGTATCCGACATACACGACCTTGGAACCGGAAATCTGGTTACCACCGATGCGGATATTGCGAAGTATACCCAGATCCGTCACGCCGGCGAAGCCCCCGGGAAATGATCTTTTCACTTTTTATCTGCTGACTCTGACATGACAGGAAAACCGGCGGATGCAGGACATCCGCCGGTTTTTTGAACCGTCTGAGCTTCCATTTTCGTGAAAAGGCTGCGAGTGACAAGCCGCGGTCTGGGATGGTTTTATTCATCAAACAGATCTGTATATGCTCCTGTACGGGCAGCTGTCAAAATGAGTCCCGCTGATTCAAAAAAGAAGGGGCTGCCGCATTTATGCGGCAGCCCCTTCTTCTGAAAACAATCAAAGAATCATAGATTTGTGCCAGGGATCTGTTCCCCTGATGGATGTCCCTGGTTTATGCGAGGGCCTTTGACAGAGCGGCATTGACTGCCTCCTTGTATCCATCCAGAGTAACGGTGGCTCCGGTGATGACGTCGATATCCAGACCGTTCTTTTCTATGGTCTGTTTCACGTATTCGGGAAGCGCCACTCCGCCGATGCCTTCGGTTTCGCTCTGGTTGACGATCTCGACATCCGCGATCGCTCCGTCCTTGATGGTAACTTTGACGTCGATCTTGCCGCCGATTCCTGTTCCGGAACCTTCGTATTCACCATCTGTAAAGGTGCCTGTGACATTTTCAGCTGCAGCGCCGGCTTCCTCTGCCGGTCTGGTGGTTCCTGCAGCGTAGATCTCGCCGACAAATGTGGTTACCGGGGTATCCTCGCTCTGGAATTCACCTTTCGCGCGCTTTGCGGCATTTGTGCCGGATATGCGTCCGTAGACCATGGTCTCGCCCAGATTTCCGGATCCGTTGTACATGTCACAGAAGATGGATCCCATCTCGCCTGCCTCGAAAAGGCCTTCGATCGGCATGCCTTCGGTGTTGATGACCTGACCGTATTTGTTCTTTCTGGGACCGCC
>CACZQU010000198.1 GCA_902783305.1 uncultured Lachnospiraceae bacterium
CACGGGTGGTGCTGATGTGCCTGATCCACGACATTGTGGAGATCGATGCTGGCGACACATACGCTTATGACGAGGATTCAAAGCTGACGCAGAAAGCCAGAGAGGATGCAGCAAAGGAGCGAATTTTTTCCCTGCTGCCACAGGACCAGAAGGAAGAACTGTCTGCGTTATTTGACGAATTTGAAGAGTGCAAGACGGCGGAAGCCAGGTTTGCCCGTGCAATGGATAACCTCCAGCCGATTCTTCTCAATAACAGTAACGGGGGAAGTGACTGGAAGGAACATGGCGTTTCATCCAGCCAGGTCTATGGAAGGCAGTCCCAGAGCAGGATGGGATCTGAAACCCTTTATCAGGTAATAGATGCTATCATCCAGGAGAACATCAGGAAAGGAAGCCTCAAAGAATAAGGAGTAATGACGATTGATTTGTCAAAAAATATGTGGTGGAAAGCGTTGATGGCGATTACGTCTATCTTCGGGAGGATGATTCTGATGGCGATAAACTTGTAGCGTTTCTATGACATGATTACCAAGGGGCATCCTGTGGAGCACCCCAAGGCTTATATTAACGTAATTTGACTGGATGTAGTTCAGATTAATTCCGTATGGAGACGGATGCAGGAAATCTTCGTTCCTGGGTTTGCGAGAAGTTCGGGGGAGCAATCCTTCTTTGTCTACTCTGCCGGAGAATGTGTCACTTACAGGAGGTAACAAAAATGGTCAAATCGATAGCATTCATTGACACAGAAGCAGGCATTGGAGACCATAAGATATACGACATTGGCGCGGTCCGAACGGACGGGGCTTCTTTTCACTCGCCTTCTTTGCAGGCTTTCTCTTCTTTCATCTCAGATGCTGACTTCCTCTGCGGCCACAACATTATCCACTATGACCTTGAGTTTCTGAATGCTGCCATGGGAAAGAATATTACTATCCCGGCGATTGACACCCTTTATCTTTCACCGCTCCTTTTTCCCAGGAAGCCATACCACTCCCTCCTCAAAGACGACAAGCTCATTACTGAGGAATTAAACAACCCTGTCAATGACAGCAAAAAAGCATCAAAGCTGTTTTATGACGAAGTCAATGCCTATAACGAGCTCCCGCTCTTCCTGAAGCAGATCTACCATTTCCTGCTCATTCAGCAGAAAGAATTCCGCGGCTTTCTGGAATATGTTGGTTCACGGAAGCGCATCCTGTGCCCGGGCGTACAGAAATTGATAAAAACCAATTTTACTGGAAAGATATGCTCAAATGCCGATATTCCATCCCTCGTGAGGGATTATCCTGTTGAGTTAGCCTATGCGCTTGCCCTGATCTGGGTGGATGATACATTTTCAATTACACCGCCTTGGCTGCTAAAAACCTTTCCCCGGATTGAGAGCGTTTTCAAGATCCTCCGAAACACCCGCTGCAGTGAGAATTGCGGGTACTGCCGGTCAATGCTGGACATAAACAATGCTTTGAAACGCATTTTCAATTATGAAAGTTTCAGGCTTTATGCCGGGGAACCTTTGCAGGAAAAAGCCGTCCAGGCTGCAGTTGACGGAAAGTCTCTTTTGGCAGTGTTCCCGACAGGCGGCGGGAAATCGCTGGCATTCCAGCTTCCAGCCCTCATGGCAGCAAGCACTGTAAAAGGTCTGACCGTTGTCATTTCCCCTCTTCAGTCGCTGATGAAGGATCAGGTGGACAATCTCAATATGCAAGGTGTTACGTCCGCTGTAACCGTGAATGGGACTCTTGACACGATTGAAAGGGCGAACTCGCTGGAACGGGTTGCGAACGGGTCGGCTCATCTCTTATATATATCCCCGGAGCAGCTGCGGTCCAGAACGATAGAGAAACTAATATCTTCCAGAAAGATTGTCAGGTTTGTAATTGATGAAGCCCACTGCTTCTCTGCCTGGGGCCAGGATTTCCGCGTCGATTACATGTATATCGGTGACTTTATAAAAAAACTTGAAGAATTAAACGGCCAGGAGAGGATTCCCGTTTCCTGCTTCACGGCAACAGCAAAACAGAATGTCATCTCCGATATCCGTGATTATTTCAAACGCAAGCTGGATCAGGACCTGGAGATATTCATATCCACAGCTGCCCGTGAAAACTTACGCTACGCCGTCATCCACTGCGAAACTGATGAGCTGAAATATAATACGCTCAGGAACCTGATCTCACAGAAAAATTGCCCTTCCATTGTTTACGTATCCCGAACGAGGAAGACCTGGGAACTTGCTGACCGGCTGTCCCGTGATGGTTTCCTTGCTAAGCCATTTAATGGGAAAATGGATCTGAATGATAAGGTTGCAAACCAGGAGGCTTTTATCAGCAATGAGATAGAGGTCCTTGTAGCCACTTCTGCCTTTGGCATGGGTATCGACAAAAAAGACGTCCGCCTTGTTGTTCATTATGATATTCCGGGTTCCCTTGAGGATTATGTCCAGGAGGCAGGCCGTGCGGGGCGGGATCCCACCCTGCAAGCTGATTGCTATGTCCTTTACAGCAACAAAGACCTCGACAAACATTTTATCCTCCTGAACCAGACGAAACTCAGCATCAGCGAAATCCAGCAGGTTTGGAAAGCTGTCAAGGACCTGACGAAGCAGAGACCCAATATTTGCTGCTCACCGCTTGAAATTGCCCGGCAGGCTGGTTGGATCGATTCAGGAGTGGACATCGAAACGCGGGTCAGGACTGCTATCCAGGCTCTTGAGTCTGCTGGCTATATCAAGCGCGGCATGAACATGCCCCATGTGTATGCAACAAGCATAGTACCCTCCAGCACAATAGAAGCAGCAAAACTTATTGACCAGTCAAAGCTCTTCACGGACGAGGACCGTAGGAAAGCAAAGCTGATTATTTCTTCCTTGATCGGCAGGAGCAAACGTGCAGATGCCGGCAGTGATGATGCCGAATCCCGTGTTGACTATCTTGCGGATATCCTGGGTTTGACAAAGAGTGAAGTTATCCAATCCATAAACCTGATGCGGCAAGAAGGCATCCTGGATGATTACCAGGACATGACTGCCTACATCCATGCATCGGACAAAGTGAACAAATCCATGCTTGTGCTTGACCGGTTTTCCAGGCTGGAACATTTCCTCTTTTCCCGCTTCACAGATGATGGCTGCGAAATCAACCTGAAAGAGCTCAATGAAGCTGCTCAAAATGAAAACATCACATATTCCAGCGTAAAGAACATCCGTACATTGCTGTATTTCCTTACGATTAAGGGCTATATCCACAAGGAAGAAAATACGAGGGTGGATATAGTAAAAGTGTACCCGGAAGACATCCTTGACCGCCTGTCCAGAAAGCTTGACTGCAGGATCAATATCTGCCATTTCGTTTTGAAGCATCTTTATGCTATGTTGGAGGATGTCAGGGCAGATGATAAAGAAGAAAAAACGGTATGCTTCTCCCTTGTCGGTCTTTTCAATGCTTACAAAGAAATCTCCCGGCCCGATGCGAAATTTGATAATGTATCTCTCCCGGATGTCTCTGACGCTCTGCTGTATCTGTCAAAGATCGGTGCGATGAAGCTTGAGGGCGGTTTCCTTGTTATCTACAACGGAATGGAAATATGCCGGATCGTAAAAGATAACCGGATCAAGTACAAGGTTGATGATTACCGCTTTCTCAACGAGTTTTACAAACAGAAAATACGGCAAATCCATATTGTCGGGGAATATGCCAACTTAATGGTCCGTGACTATAATGTAGCCCTCCAGTATGTTGACGACTATTTCCGGATGGATCACCGGAAGTTCATTGACAAATATTTCAAAGGTGAGCGCAGGGCAGAGATAGACCGTAACATCACAAAAGAAACATACAACCGGATTTTTGATGAACTGTCTGATATCCAATCCCGGATCATTTCTGATAAGGATTCAAAATATATAGTTGTCGCAGCCGGGCCAGGCAGCGGGAAGACACGCGTTTTGGTTCACAAGCTTGCTTCCCTCTTACTTATGGAAGATGTCAAGCATGACCGATTGCTTATGCTCACATTCTCCCGCGCTGCGGCTACAGAGTTCAAAAAGCGCTTGACCGGGCTGATCGGCAATGCGGCCAATTATGTGGACATTAAGACCTTTCATTCCTATTGCTTTGACCTTCTCGGGAAGATCGGCAGCCTTGAAGGCGTGGATAATGTAGTTGAAAACGCTGCCAACATGATCCTTAATGGCGATGTCGAACCAGAGAAAACAATAAAAAGTGTCCTCGTCATTGATGAGGCACAGGATATGAGCGAAAATGATTTCTCACTGGTTCATGCGTTGATCCAGAGCAATGACGATATGCGTGTCATTGCCGTTGGGGACGATGACCAGAACATTTTCGGTTTCCGGGGTTCTGACTCAAAGTACCTGCAGATGTTGATAGATGATTATGGTGCGACAAAATATGAGATGACTGAAAACTACCGCAGCCAGAAATCGATTGTCGCGTTTTCCAATGCTTTCATTTCCAACATCAAAGACCGCATGAAAACTGAACCGGGCGTTGCTGTGCAAGACAAAACTGGTAAAATCATTGTAATCCATTATCATTGCCCTAATTATGTAGAAGCGTTCGTAGAGGATATCTGCAGGACCCACGGGCAGGAAAAGGCCTGCGTCCTCACACAGACCAATGACGAAGCAATGCAGGTTCTGGGGCTTTTGGAAAAGCGAGGGATCCGGGCAAAACTGATCCAGTCCTTAGGTAAGCAATTCCGCTTGGACTGCCTTGCAGAAATCCGCTGTTTCCTTTCAGCCCTTGACAGTCACGGAGAGATGACGGTTGTACCTGATAGTGTATGGAATGATGCAAAAGAAAAACTATTCTCGCAGTATGCCCGGAGTGCCTGTCTCGAAGTATGTGGCAATCTTATAAAGGACTTTGAAACCGTATATCCCGATAAATACCGGACAGATCTTGATGAATTCATCAGGGAATCACAGTATGAAGATTTCTGTCACGATGAGTGCGAAACCCTCTATATCTCCACAATCCACAAAGCAAAGGGGCGGGAATTTGACGCTGTTTATATGCTGCTGCAGAACTGCGTAACGAAGACCGACGAGAAAAGGCGTACAGTTTACGTTCGGATAACCCTCGCCAGGGAGTCTTTGCATATCCACAGCAACACGGACCTGTTCAACAAATATACTTTGCCAGGCTTGAGCCATAAGGACGATCCGTTTCCCTACACCGAACCGGATGAACTGATCATCCAGCTCACGCACAAAGATGTATACCTGGATTACTTTAAACCCAGACAGGATCTCATCCTGAGGCTCAGGAGCGGCATGTCCCTCGGCGTGCACGATGGCTGCCTATGGATCCGGGCAAATAGCAGGCTGGTTCCTGTGGCTTGTTTTTCAAAAGCTTTTAAGGATAAATTATCCCGCTGGGCAGCAAAAGGTTATTTCCCTGTTTCGGCAACAATCCGGTTTGTTGTCGCGTGGAAGGGCGAAAACGATGAAAACGAAACCTTTATTGTTCTTCCGGCGGTTAAGCTGAAGAAAAGTACAGGAAAGCGGTATATTTAAGTCAAAACTCGCCATCAGGCCCTTGAATACCTCGTCCTGAGCAATCTGGTGATTAGATAAGCAGCTCGAGAAAACTGTTCTCAATTCCCCGTACAGCGGAATATGCGATGCTGTCTAATCTTTTGCAAGTACTATATTGTACTGCCTTAATTTTTATTTTGCCTGTATTTGTGGTGGTATGGTATTTACCTTTTGCAACCTGTTGACAAGAATCGTATGGAAAGAGAAGGTTCCGTTTTTTATGTCATTCCAGACAGGATGCCAAAGCATTGGAATTGAGTACGATAAGGCTTTGGCAGCCTGTACAGAGGACAACCAAAGCCATAGCTGAATGACCATTCTTTCCATAGAGAAGGCAGACACAGAGAAATACATCCTACCACCAGATGTGAACAGGTGCTGATTTTTCAATCCTTTTGGGAACAGATTCTTAGAGTCGTGATGGACAGGATATGTACTTCTTGCATCAACAGCCGTGATATCGGGCTGAACCATTTGATGGATATGGACTCCCCTTTTTTAGGATACGGCGTTGAGATTTTCTATTGGAAACTGTACCATACGCCTGAGCTTCGGACTTCTGGAAGAATTAAACTTTCTGGAACGGATAGACTCAATAGAGGACTTTGCCGATATGGAAAGATTCGCTGGCGTAGCAAATATCCAGCACATCGTCAATATTATCGGTCTTTACGGAAAAGAATTCTTGGAGTGGAAAAAATGGATGTGATAAGGGCAGCGACGCTGGCTGAGAGGGCTGGTGCTTATTATGTACGGATCCAGGCAATGGCGGTGAAACATCAGATTTCCCTATGGCAGGAATTTGACAACCATGACACACCAGAGACGAAATATATCGTTATTACGGACGGAGTACTGCCTGTTGCGACCTGCCGTTTATATCCAGCAGATGAAATTTCCATGATGCTGGGAAGGATCGTAGTCCTTCCTGAATACAGGGGCATGGGTCTGGGGAGAAAAGTAGTTCAGGAAGCTGAACAGTGGGCAAAGGAGCTTGGATTTACAAAAGCTGTTCTGGAAAGCAGGGATAACAAGGTTGGGTTTTATGAAAAAATAGGCTATACCGCAGACCGCACAGTGACGATCCACGGGGAAACCTTTAACTGTATACCAATGGAAAAGACACTCATATAAACTTGTCCACTGGTTTACAACATATGTAATCTGATTGCCTATGCCCTGACAGGAGAGAATGCGGACGAAAAAACCTGATACAGCCTGGAGTGGTGATCGACTATGCGACAGGAAAAAGCAAGGCAGAGCAGAGCCGCCCATCTGGTTATTGAGCAAGGTCCTCCCAGCTTTTCTCATAGCTTCCGGACAGAAGAAACGTTTTGTACAGGTAGAAGTTATTTCCCTGAAGCGCCAGAGATTCCGCTTCGTCAATGATCAGATCCAGAGGGTCCCTGGACTTCATGAATTCCAGGAAAAAGTGATCACAGGGATCGGATGGGTTCAGAGCGGGAAAACCGCATTCGACCAGGACAGACTGAAGGCGTTCTTCATCTGTACGATGCTCCGGAGGAACCCTGGCCTGCCGGTCAAGAAACAGACACAAAGCGATAAAGGTGACCCTGTCCAGATCCAGATCTCCCCGCAGTACCTTTCGGAGAAAGTTTTCTCCGCTTCGGCCGGACTGATAGCTTGCCTTTCTGTTTTCCCTGCTGAACAGCTGATCCTGCTTTTTCTCTTCTTCTTCCATTTTCTGTATCTGAAGCGCAATAATCTCATCAGTACTGAGCTTTTTCAATGAGGGATTCCGTTTCCGCAGAAAACCAGCCAGAATCTTCTTTTCTGAAGGAAGAAGCATTTCCAGATTTCCGTAATAATCCAGCTGTATCTGCAGCCAGTCCTGAGAAATGTAACCGAAATAAAAGCTGTGAAAAGCATCGTATATTTTTTTCAAAGAGACAGGGCTGTTCTCGATTTTTTCCCGCGCTTCCTGCACGGGATAGCGCTTCCGGTCCAGCACGGTTCTTACCCTGAAGACTTCCAGTTCACTGAGCGCGTCCTTTTCACCGGAATGCTTTTCCAGCGCCGCCAGATAATCCTCCATGCGGGTTTCCAGATAATACTGCAGATATTTGCAGAAATAGTATCTCGTCTTCTCTCTCGCTGTGCTGAAGGAGTGAATATTGGAGAGCAGAAAGAGCTGGAAATGGCGCTGATTGCTCCCGAGTCCTTGTATTTTCTGCTCCAGCACCTGTGTCTCATGGATCGTTCTGGCGACGGACTGCTCCCGCAGTGAGCGGTCCTCCACATAGGCACTGATATTTGCCAGAGAGACCGTCTTTTGTGCCAGCGTCCGGTCGACCGCAGCGACGCGCCGGCGCAGCTCGTCGTACTCTTTCTGCAGTCCCTTCCACTCCTCGTAGCTCAGGCCGTTTGAAAAAGCATAGATCAGCGTCGCCTCGCGAAAATTTCGCGCATACAGCTTGGGACAGCCGTTCTCCAAGAGCTTGGCATTCACTTCGCCCAGCGTCAATTTTTTGACAAAGCCCAGCATGATCAGGCGGTAGCGGAGGGGGATGGCAGCCAGATGTCTGGGCTTTCTGGTCTGACACAGTTCCAGCATGATCCCGCC
>CACZQU010000199.1 GCA_902783305.1 uncultured Lachnospiraceae bacterium
AGCGTGCTGGTGATCTATCTGCTGGTATTTCTGATTTCCTGGCTGGTAAACCGCACCCAGGCAAGACAGGTCAACAAGGAGCTTCTGGAATTTCAGCGGCTTCACGGCGCCGGCCCTTGTGTACCGGACAGGCCGATGGATCCGGATGAAAAGGAGAATGAACAATTAACCAAGGTGGACATATCGGAAAAGGAGGATTCATGATGAAAAAAAGCTGGAAACAAATAACAGGCATCTTTTTTACCCTGTTGGTAACGGCTTGTCTGCTGGCCGGTACAGCTGCTGCGGAAGAAGAGGAAGCTGTTTTGGATTATCCCGATGTCGGGCTGTCCATTTGTATTCCGTATGAGGATATGGTATCCCTGGACCTTATCAAGGGCGATACGGAAACGTTGCTTTCGACGGAGGTCGGCTATCAGTCAGGGGTCTATCTCACCATGCTGGTATATGAGCCGGACGGCTATTTTGATGAGAATACTTTCGTCCCGTTTCTGACGTTTATCTGCCTGAGAAGCGACTTTGACGAAGAAGCGGCCAATGATCCGGAACTGATGGAGCTCCTTCCGGGCAATGAGCTGGAGGAGATCACGACAGTCGGAGACTATACGCATTATGTGATCGTCGGTACGGACAGGTTCCCGGCCAGCTTTACGGAAGAAGATGAGTATGTTTACAATCAGCTGCTGGATATTACCGGGGATATTATAGCCAGCAGCAGGTATTATGTACCAGAGAACCCATATGAACAGTTCAACGGGGATGTGATCAGTTTCCAGACTACGGATTTTGACGGAAATCCTGTAGACAGCGCGGATCTGTTTGCTGAAAATGAAATTACCATGCTGAATATCTGGGAAACAGGCTGCGGACCCTGCAGGGGAGAGCTCCCGGAGCTGGCGAAGATCCATGAGCGCCTGCAGGAAATGGATTGCGGGATCGTAGGCCTTTTATTTGACAGTGACTCGGAAGAAAGTGTCGAAATGGCCAGAGAACTGCTTGCGGAGGCAGGCGCAGCATATCCGTCCATCAAGTGTCCGGACAATATAAATGATCTTTTTGAGATAACAGGTCTTCCGTTGTCTCTCTTCATCAACCGTGAAGGCCGGATCGTCGGAGCGCCGGTTTCCGGTGCCTTGGTGGCTAAATATGAACCAGCCATCATGCAGCTGCTGAGCGAAGCTGCCGGGGATGAGGAAGAAGATGAGGATTTCGACAATCCGTTTACGGTTCAGCAAACCGCCAGGAGCTTCGGCGGCGAGACACCGGTTCCCAACAAAGGCTACCGTGTGATCTGCATGGATGAAGAAGGAAATCCTGTTTCAGGCGTTACGGTTCAGTTCTGCTCTGACACCATGTGCCACCTGGAAGAGACAGACGCGGAAGGAGCCGCAATGTTTGACCTTGCGCCGGATCATTACACGGTTCACATCCTGAAGGTGCCGGACGGATACGCTGACGACAGCAATGAGTACGAGGCCGGCTTTGACGGCGCAGATGTGATGATCATCCTTAATTCTGCGGCTTGACCGGTGTAACAGCAGGCACAAAATCTGAGGATGATATAGACAATGGAATAAGATGTGGATCAGGGACGTTTATTTTCTGCATTTTCAGAATATAAACGTCCTTTTTTGCTGCAGAGAAATGAGGAAGGGAAGAGGTGATTCTTCCGCAACGGGGAGAATTTTGTATCCGGGAGATGGAAAAGCACATGATTTTATGTTATAATAAGTCGCCTGATTCGAACGGCTGCTATTCACGGTCTGCCCATTCGCCCGCGCGTGGCTTTACGGTTAATCCGTGAGTAGTAACTTCGAACGATCTGACTGCAGAAAACGGGGGTGTGTGGTCTATACAAGAACATTTCCCCTGTGATATAATAGATTCAGTGACAGTTTCTTTCTCTCTGGGCAAATGCGGAGACACCGGTAATCATGATCTGGCTATTTCAGGGGAGATCCGAGCATGAAGAAGACTTTGATTGTCATCCTCAACGCGGTCATTATGGCTGCCATATTGATCTTTGTTGTGCTCTATTCCAGATTTGAAAGCAAAGGTGCTTATCAGCGACAGATAGATTTTTTTGAAAACACAATGGTCACCATGGAACATGTGACAGGAAATTATCTGGAAGGCGAACAGCGCATTTGCGATGTGTGGGCACGTTATATCAACAGCAAAGCCATGACCATGGAAGAAGCGGCCGGGTTTATCCGTGACTCTCATGTGCTCGCAAACACTTCGGCGCATCTGATCTCGACGGACACTCTCACTGGTCTTTCCACGCGCCCGAAGCAGGGTACGACCGATGACTATGATGTTTCCTATAAACGGGTGGATCTCCTTGAGGATGTGAGCTGGATCGATGAGATCGGGGAATCGATCAACATTACCCGTGCCTACACCAATCCGATGAACGGTGA
>CACZQU010000200.1 GCA_902783305.1 uncultured Lachnospiraceae bacterium
AACGAACCTGCGATATTTGTGGCAGCGAAATGAAGCATCTGTGTAATTATTATTGTGCCAATGAGTGTGAGATAGGCAAGCAATACGTCCCGGAAATTAAGGTGAAGGATCTATCCCAGATTGTTCTGGAAATGCTGGCGTCACTGAATTCGATCCGCAGGAATCAGGAGAGAATGATCGAGATCACGGCGGACGGAGTTATCGACGAGGATGAGATTGGGGAATTCGTCGAAATACAGGAGGAACTGGAGAAGATTTCGATCACTGTGGAAACGCTTCAGCTTTGGATTGAGCATATGATTTCAGAAGGCCACATTGATAAAAAAGCATACCAGGAAGCAAAGAAAAACAAGGCGCTGTAAGGGGCGTCTTGTGTTTTGCCCCTCATCTTTCGATCATCTCCACACCACAGCACCGTTCTCACATCATACAAATAAAACTTTCCACGCCGTGCTGCATGCAGAAAAGACTGCTCTATTTTGCACTTTTTGAGGAATTAGGACCGGTAATTCTATACTTTGTGCCATGGCATCGGCGGTGAGATAGCTGTATCCTAAACGGAGGAGGCGAAATTATGACCGTGAAAGAACGAATGCTGGCGATAAGGCTTATCGAGAAAATTGACCGGAACCCTGAGTATGTGGAAAGGATAGGTGTAAGGGAGGAGACCGATGGGAAGGAGATCGAGGTTTCACACATGGCTGAGAAAGGCGTCGGATAAGTCTCTTGCTAACGAATATGAGAGACGGAGACAGCAAGAGGATGGCAGAACACTTGAAATGAAAAGAATTTCCTGTGAGATGGGGAGAAGATCAGAGCGCGGCTTTGATCGGACAGTGCTTTAAAATGAATATGAAATGGACACAGACAGAGCGCATAATGTCTATATCTGAATGCGGCGCTTTCTTTTCATTGATGTCCGCAGCCTGCCTATATTTGACCTCGGTTTATATTTTCACATTGGTACATTTATGATATAATAAAATCATGTCTGTACATGTTGTTGAAAAGGAGGGATAGTAAACTGCAATTTCCAATTGCGTTTTCTATAAGCTGAAATTTCAAAGGGAGGAGGTTATATACTACAATTAGCAACTCAGTAATACAAAATACAAGACGGAGGTATGAAATGTCCAGAAAAAATCTATTTATGAGGACGACTGCCCTCATGCTGTCCGCGATTCTCGTGGCTTCACCTGCTGTTTTATATGCGGATGAGGATGTGCTCTTTGAAGAAGATACAGTTGTTACAGAAGAAGTAAGTGCTGATTTCAGCATGGCTGATGACGTTTCTTATGAGGAAGAGAGTCCGTTAGTCATTGAAAATGATACTTTTGCCGAAGAGGAGCTTATTATTGCCGGCGAGGATCCTTGCTACACTGAAGGGGATTCTGCTATTTTCGAAGATCTTAACATCATTGAAGATGGGGCTGCCATTCCCGGAGACTCTTACATCACTGAGGATGCGTCTGCCATTTCCGGCGATCTTACTGTTACAGAAGACCCCGCCCTTGTATCAACGCTCACCATAACATATGAACCGAACGGCGGAACAGGATCCACGATCATAGACGATAATGTTGAATCGGGAAAGACATATACCGTCAAAAGCAACACCTTCACTTACGATAACACGACGGAGACCTTCCTGAAGTGGAACACAAAAGCCGATGGTACAGGAACTGATTATAATGAAAACTATCAATTCCAGCCGAATGAGAACATCACACTCTATGCCCAGTGGAAACCGGCAAAGATAGGTAATACATACTATGATTCTTTTACGGCTGCACTGGCTGCTGGAAATAATAAGACGGTCACACTTATAAAAGATGTTGCAGTAACAAGCACAAAAGATATTACGAACACGGTGGTTGTTGACCTTAACGGGTACACTCTGAAGAGCGCGAGTTCATCCACAGTCGATCCGATACTGAACGTGACTACAGGTGACTTAACCATCATCAACTCATCCGATACGGACGCTGCGATCTCTAACGATGCAGGAGCCGGCATTGCCTCGTTAACAAACTTGGTCCTTGGAAGAAAGACTACGACTGAGAATAATAACTTCACTATTACAGGAACCACGAGTGCAATTGAACAGCTCAGCGGAACTTTAAATGTTAACGGTGGTAACTATGTTGCCTCAAAGAGCGGAAGTGCTGTTACTATTTCAGCATCAGCGGGCACCACAATCGAAGCAGGTGCATCTTTCAGTGGAAAGTACGACCTTAGCATCGCTACCGGAGCATATGGTAGTGTCGCTATCGCTTCCACACTGGCTCCTGAGCTTATTATTGAAGATGGAGATTCCCTTGTAGGCCTTGCCGCTTCTGAAGGCTACATTGCACCATCCCCATTGCAGGCTGCTCTTGATGCAGGTTCTTCCATTACTCTGTTCCAGGATGTTACTCTGGATGCATCTGTAATCTCAGCATACACTAACACCATCGACCTCAATGGTTTCAGCATCAGCAATGGCTCAAATTATCTTGATACACTGGTGATTGTATCTGATGATTCTATGACTGTTATTGATTCAAAAGGAAATGGATCTATTAGAAATACAGATCCGTCCGGTTCAGCAATATCCTTC
>CACZQU010000201.1 GCA_902783305.1 uncultured Lachnospiraceae bacterium
ACTATAGTCACAACACGCAGATCCAGCAAGCAGGAGGATATGGGATGAACGAAGTATTGAGCAAACTGAAAGAGATCGGTATCGTTCCGGTAGTGGTTCTCGATGACGCGGCAGACGCGGAACCTCTGGGGAAAGCACTGGTCGAGGGAGGCCTTCCCTGTGCTGAAGTGACCTTCCGTACAGCAGCTGCCGAGGAATCTATCCGTATCATGGCCGAGAAGTTCCCGGACATGCTCGTAGGTGCCGGAACGGTTCTCACCACGGAGCAGGTAGACCGCGCGGTCAAGGCCGGAGCGAAATTTATCGTCAGCCCCGGGCTGAATCCGGAGGTGGTGAAGTATTGTATTAAGATCGGGATTCCGGTCACACCTGGCACGCAGACTCCTTCCGAGATGGAGCAGGCGATCGCTCTTGGGCTGGATGTGGTGAAGTTTTTCCCGGCAGAGCCGGCAGGCGGCCTGAAGATGATCAAAGCTGTCGCGGCTCCTTATGTCAACCTTACCTTTATGCCGACCGGCGGAATCAGCGCGGAAAATGTACGGGAATATCTTGCCTATAACCGGATTCTTGCCTGCGGCGGAAGCTGGATGGTGAAGAATGACCTGATCAAGGCCGGACAGTTTGACAAGATCACGGAGATGGTAAAGGAAGCTGCTGTAATCGTCAAGGAAATCAGGGGATAATCACAAGGAGGTTTATTATGAATCTGAATCTTAGACCGGCAAACGAATGCAAATATGATGCCGTATCCCTTGGAGAGGTTATGCTCCGTCTGGATCCGGGCGAAGGCAGGATCCGTACGGCCAGAGAGTTCCGCGCATGGGAAGGCGGCGGGGAATACAATGTCATCCGCGGCCTGCGCAAATGCTTCGGGATGAAGACCGCTGTCATTACCGCTTTCGCGGACAACGAAGTAGGACGCCTGATGGATGACCTGATCTGCCAGGGCGGAGTGGATACCAGCCTGATCAAATATGTCAAGACAGACGGCATCGGCAGAATCTGCCGCAACGGTCTGAATTTCGTGGAGAGAGGCTATGGAATCCGCGGAGCGCTCAGCTGCTCTGACAGAGCGAATACCGCCATCTCCAAAATGACCCCGGAGGATTTTGATTTTGATTATATTTTCGGTGAACTGGGAGCCCGCTGGCTTCACACCGGCGGAATTTACGCGGCGCTCTCCGAGCAGTCCAGCGAAACCGTGATCGCGGCCATCAAAGCGGCGAAAAAATACGGCACGGTTGTTTCCTACGATCTGAACTACCGTGCTTCCATGTGGAGCGCGATCGGCGGCCTTGCCAAAGCACAGGAAGTCAACAAGGAAGTCGCGAAATATGTCGATGTCATGATCGGAAATGAAGAGGACTTCACCGCCTGCCTTGGCTTTGCAATCGAGGGCAACGACGAAAACCTCAAGAGCCTGAACATCGAAGGCTACAAGAAGATGATCAATGAAGCCGCCAAGACCTATCCGAATTTCAAGGTTGTGGCGACGACTCTGCGTACCGTCAAGACGGCTACGGTCAATGACTGGGGCGCTCTGTGCTGGGCAGACGGCGAGATTTACAAGTCCACGGATTACAAGGGACTGGAGATTCTTGACCGTGTCGGCGGCGGAGATTCCTTCGCTTCCGGTCTTGTCTATGGCCTGATGACCTCCGGTGATCCGCAGGCCGCTGTGAATTATGGAGCGGCTCATGGCGCTCTGGCCATGACGACACCTGGAGATACCACTATGGCGATCAAGTCGGAAGTGGAAGCCATCATGAGCGGCGGCGGTGCCCGCGTCAAGAGATAAGATTACCGGGATACCGGGCATGGCTGTCTTCGCCGGATCCGGTATCTGCAACAGTGAAGGGTCAGCAGCCTCAGCTTTGCTGCCTGCGGCAAAGCTGAGGCTGTCTGATTTCAGGATCCCCTGAGAAACGGAGCGTTTGACATATGTTGGAAACCATTATTCTTGCTGTCATCATGGGGCTGGTATTTATTGGTCTGCCGGTATTTCTGGGCAGAAAAACCGGCAGGAGTCCGATGGAGATGATATTTGGTGAGCGCGTCAACGGCACGCTTTTCGGGAGAAAAAAAGAAGACTCTTCATCCGCTCTGACAGCTGAGGAGAAGGATAAGAAAAAACCACCGGTCAACAGCTCCATGCAGGAGCTTATCTCCATGATTTCCACGTTGGTTTCTTATGCCAGAAGGCATCGTTTTTATTCGCTGGTGCCCGGGACGCTGGAGTGGGAGGGAAAAACCTCCACTCTCGCGGTGATTCTGGTCACACGAAGCACGGTCATCGGCATCAACTGCTTTGGATACAACGGTACCATCCAATGCGAGAGAGGAGAGGGAGAATGGATCCAGACCGTGGGGGAGGAAAAAAGGCATCTGGAAAGCCCGGCCAGAAAGAATAAAGAACAATACTCGATCGTTAAATCCATTTTGGAGCAGTGCGGTTATCCGGAGATTCCGTTAGTCATTCTCGGCGTTTTTACCTCATCCAATGTACAGCTGAAAAACCGGACCGGGGACGGATTTTACACAAAGAAGGAGCTCATGGATGCCCTTAGCGCAAAACGCTTTACGCAGGATCGGGGCGTGATTTCCGCCCAGGTAGGGAAAAGTCTGGAAGGCTATGCAAAAAAGAATTGACAAAGAGAGGGGAAAGGAATATAATATCTCTTGTCGTTGCGGTGATCGTCCGTGACGTCTTGAGAATATGTGCAGGTGTAGTTCAATGGTAGAATACTAGCCTTCCAAGCTAGATACGTGGGTTCGATTCCCATCACCTGCTCCATGCGATAGTGGC
>CACZQU010000202.1 GCA_902783305.1 uncultured Lachnospiraceae bacterium
CCAAAGCGGCATTTCCACGGGTCACGTGCCTGGTCTGGCACAGGTTGCCGCCGCTGTGTACCTTGGGTGCGTCCGGCGCCATAGCCTGGGCGATGGAACAGACAGGGGTAAGCTCCTCATACTCCACCTTGACAAGCTTTATGGCTTTCTCCAGGATTTCTTCCGTTTCTGCGGCGACCAGACAGACCGCATCGCCCACACATCTGGTCACGCTTCCTACGGGGATGATCACATCCCAGTCCTGCTGGATATGACCTACTTTGTTGTGCGGCACATCGTCAGCCGTCAGGACTCCGGCTACGCCATCCAGTGCCAGAGCCCGGGACGCGTCGATGGACAGAACACGGGCTCTGGCATACTTCGAACGGACGGCGGACAGATGGAGCATGCCCTCCATTTCGATATCATCCGGATATCGCCCGTATCCAAGAACCTTTTTTCTCACATCGACCCGGAAAGCCCGGGTGCCGACTCCGTATTGATCCCCTTTTTCTGCTTCCGGATCAATCTTTGTCTCTCCCCTCAGAATAGAGGCGGCAAGCCGGATACCGTCAATGATTTTGCGGTATCCGGTGCACCGGCAGACATTACCCCGGATGGCCGTCCGGATCTCTTCTTCTGTCGGATCCGGATGATGATCCAGAAGAGCCTTGCCGGCCATGACCATCCCGGGGATGCAAAAGCCGCACTGGACAGAGCCGCTGCTGCCAAAAGCGTAGACAAACGCTTCCTTCTCGAATTCCGTCAGTCCCTCCACCGTCAGAATCTGATGCCCTTCAGCCTTCCTGGTACTCATCACGCAGGATTTGACCGCGACACCGTCAATGATAATCGTACAGGTCCCGCAGGCCCCCTCGCTGCAGCCGTCTTTTACGGAATACAGGTGCAGATCATCCCGCAGATACCGAAGGAGCGGTTTGTCTTCGTCTGCCGTGCATGGTTTCCCATTGACAGTAAAATGGTATGGTCCCGACATAGAAACACTCCTTCCTCACTTCATGGCGATGATGCCGTTGGCATCATGCATAACTCCCCGCGGACATCTGGCCGCGCACATTCCACAGGCAATACAGCGCTCCTGGTCGATTACGGCGCATTTTCCGCGCACATGGACCGCGCCGGCCGGACAGACTCTTTCGCAGATTCCGCATCCGATACAGCCCTCCAGGCAGTCTGCCTTTGTCTCCCTGGAAAAAACGGGGCGGACGCAGAATGGCTGGATCGTGTTCTCTGCCGGTACCAGTTCGATCAGCTTCTGTGGACACACGGTCACACACCTGCCGCATCCAATGCATTTGCCCCGGTCAACCTCGGCAGAACCGTTTGGCCTTAAGGAAATCGCTTTGCAGGGACAAACTGATACACAGTTCCCCTCGCCAAGGCATCCATATTCACAACCTGGCTTGTGAGGGGAGCTCTGTTCTTTAGCCAGGCATCCGCTGCAGCGGATCACCGCAGCTGTTTTTTTTCCTTTCATTCTCGTTCCCTCTGCGGACTCGTGGAAACATTCAGGTGATGACACTTCCGGCTGGTCAGCCGATCAGCCAGGGATAGTCCCTGATGAGAGCCCGGATCACTTCGGCGGCTTCCTTTGATACCTGATCTGCTTCCTCAACCTTCAAGATGGTTTCCTTTCCGTTAAGGCGAAGCTTCACGCTGTCCTCTCCCATCAGAAGGAAGCCTTCGTTTTTGCTGGCGGCAAAGTCCTCCTCAGACCAGAACAGGGTAAATTTATCCCGGTAAGGCCTGCCGCTGTATGGACAGAAGACAGCACAGTTTCCACATTCATTGCACATGCCGTCTATATGGACAATCTGGGTCTGGCATCGGCCAGGTACGTGGACAGCCACATTGGCCCGGTTCGGACAGACGTCCGCGCAGACCTCGCAGACAGACTCGCAGCCGAGGCATCTTAGGTCGGGAGCAGCTGTAAGATCCGATTCGATAATCCCTTTTCTCGACAGACAGTCTTGTCTGGGAACCGCAGCGTTTTTGCCGGCAAAGGCGTCAAAGCCGATCCCGGCGATGGAAGCGGCAGCCTTTGCCGCATCCGCGATTCCCTCCACCACCGTAGCCGGTCCTCTTCTGGCATCTCCCACGGCATAGATTCCTTCCTTGCTGGTTCTCATACCGGCGTCCACCACCGGGCGTCCCTTCTCATCCAGATCACAGCCTGCCGCCGTAAACAGGGAAGTGTCAATTCTCTCGCTCACTGCGGCGATGACGGTATCGGCCGGAACCTCTACCGTTTTTCCGGTGGGTACCGGAGAACGTCTGCCGGACTGGTCCGGTGCGCCTAGCTCCATCACGCGGCAGGTGAGCTGTCCGTCCTCCAGCTTCAGTGGAGCCAGGAGCTCCATAAACTTCACGCCGTCGGCCAGAGCTTCTTTAAGCTCCTCCTCGTCCGCCGGCATATAGCGTTTTGTACGGCGGTACACGATCCGGACATTTTCTACGCCGTCAAGCCGTTTCGCTGCCCTGGCCACATCCATGGCTGTATTGCCTCCGCCCAGGACAACCACGTTTCTGCCTGCAGGGAATGCTCCCGGATCCCTTTTGATGGCTTCCAGAAACTCCAGCGCGTCCAGGCACTCCCCGGATGACAGCGGATTTTCGGCGCTCCTCCAGGCGCCGACGGCGATGATGACATCGGTAAAGCCTTCCGCTTTCAGTTCATCGACAGAAGTGATTTTTCGTCCGCAGACGATCTCTGCCCCAAAGGCTTTACAGAGCTCGATATCCTTTTCGATATCCGAAGCCGCGATTCTGAAATCCGGGATCGCATGGGCGACGACACCGCCCGGTCTGTCTCTCCTCTCAAAGACCGTTACGCTTACTCCCGCCCTGGATAAAAAAGCGGCAGCGGCCAGACCTGCAGGGCCTGCGCCGACGACAGCGGCTTTTTTCTCACTGGGATCAGAGGACTTCTGCAGGGCCGGGAGAATCCGGTCATACGCTCCTCTGGC
>CACZQU010000203.1 GCA_902783305.1 uncultured Lachnospiraceae bacterium
CTTCATTTGTTTTCCATGAAACCTGTGCGGTGAAAACCGGTGATGAAAATGAGAGAAAGTCCTTGACAATTATATCGAGCGGCGATATAATTAATTCCGATATATCGGTACACGATATATCGAAGGACGATGGAGGTGAGGACTATGCCGGATTCTATAGCATTGACAGAATCTACATATTACATTCTGCTGTCCCTTTTTACGCCGCAGCATGGCTACGGGATTATGCAGCAGGTAGAAGAAATGAGCCGGGGAAGAGTCAGACTGGCAGCCGGTACACTGTACGGGGCTTTGAATTCACTGTGTGAAAAAGGATGGATCATTCTTCTTCCCGGTGAGAGCGGAAGCAGACGCAAAGAATATCAGCTGACGGAAAAAGGGAAAACCGCACTCCTCCACGAGGTGAAACGGCTGCGTGAACTGGCTGATAATGGTGAGATGATTCTGAAGGGAGTAAAGGATAATGGAAAATCGTAAAACAATAAGAAAATGGTTCTGGGTCTGGGAATTTGAAAAAGAAGAGAACTGGCTCAATGAAATGGCCATGAATGGCTGGATATTGGAGAATGTCGGCTATTGTACATATCACTTTGTCCGATGTGAACCTGGTGAATATACCGTACGCCTGGAAATGCATCCCTATGATGAAGTCTATATCCAGTTCATGCAGGATACCGGTGCCCAATACATAGGACGTATGATCATGTGGATTTACTTCAGGAAAAAAGCATCGGAAGGCGGTTTTGACCTCTTCTCGGACATTGATTCCAGGATCAGCCATCTGAATAAAATCGGAAAGATGCTGTCTGCAATCGGAGGAGCCAATCTTCTGATGGGGATAGCTAATATATTCAGCCCTTCCCGTGCTGGCTGGGTCAACCTGCTGGTTGCGACCTTGCTCATGTATGGTCTTGGCCGCATTCACGGAAAAAAAGAAGCATTGGAAAAAGAGCGTATGCTGCATGAATGAGCGGAAGGAACAGCCGGATGCAAAGCGGTACAGGCATTCCGGGAGTCTTTTCCAACTGGTTAAGCATGAAATGTCAGAAAGAAAAGACAGCCTCCGCTTCCTTTCGGGAAGTGGAGGCTGTCTTACTGTCAGAATAAGCAGCTGTTTATCCGCATATTCTGTTTTTTACCACTCTTCGTCCTCGGCCATTTCTTCTGCAGTTCTCTCACCGTAATAGGATCCATCCTGCTCTTCGTCAAGGTCATAACCGTAATATTCGGCATCTTCAGCCATTTCTTCCGGACTTCTTTCCCCATAATAGGATCCGTCATGCTCTTCGTCCGAACCGTCAGACTCATATGCATCAGAAGGTACTTCAGTCATCGGATTATAATCATACAGATATTCCCCGACGGCACTGCAGTAATAGGATCCGTCACCATTATCCACATAGGCCATCATATCATTGGAATAATACAAGCCATCGCTGAACGGTCTCAGCATACCCTGGACACGTCCGGCGCTGTCATAGCAGGTGAACCCGTCGTTGAGCTGATAAGGCTTATCATCACCATCAGTAGCGTCATCAAAGTGTCTGCTCGTGTAGAGGTTTTCACTGCCGTTATAATAGACACCGTTCCGCAAATATTCTACTTTGTTTCCATCCTGATCCCGGAAGCTTGCGTCACTGTATTCATAGATAAAACCCCACTGAATTCCGTCTTCATCAAATACCGGAATCGGGTCTCCGACCGGATAAGGCTTTTCATTATCCTCTGTCTTGGCAGGAGCTGCTTCAGCAGCCGGTTTTTCAGCGGCAGGTTTTTCCGCCGCCGGTTTTTCAGAAGAACCGGAGGAAACAGCCTGCTTGGTATCAAACTTCAGGACTTTGACCGTACCGATGATTCTCATCAGAGTTTCCATATCCTGGTTATCGGATCCAAGCCCCTTCACGACAAACACTTCGTTCCTTGAGGAAACATAAGCCTCGCAGACAATTGCATTGCTGCTGTCCGCGACCTTAATCTCCGGAAGCTGTTCGCCATTGGAGAAATGGTCGATCGTGACAGTGTTTTTCCCATTGGAAGCGGCAAACCAGTGATTCGAATCAGATACCTGTTTCCAGCTGTCGTCCGGGGTATCAATAGAAATAACTCCGTCTGAGGAGGTTAATGTTGCGGCAGAAACACTGGCCATCAGCATAAAGCTGGCAGCGACAGCGAATAATAAAGCTTTTACTTTCATTTTTTCTGGTCTCCTTTCTTTAATATTTGGAAGTAGTAAATATAGAGTTTTTGGATTGTTTCGCCAGATCAATCCGCAATGGAAAACGCATTGCCATGTCTGGAATTGTATGCATAGGGATAACCCGCAGCAATTCACTCCCGGTAACCGGTTCGCTTTCTCTGGCTTCAGAATCAGGCTGGTAACAACCATACCTGCCCTATAATATCACAGAAAAAACAAATTTCAATAGAATATTGTGAACAATTTAACTTGTTTTCACGGATCAAAATCATCATTTCGCCGGTCATAAAGCCGGGAGTTCTTCAGGAGTGTGGTGAAATGTTGTTGCAGTAGATGTGCAAAAGCACCCTGACCCTGGATAACGGAAGAAAACCGGGTAAGCAGGCAGCAGAAAAAGAAGGGTAGCATTCCCCTCGCGCGCAGGGAAGGGTCAGACCGTGAATTGTTACTAAGATTCCGGCGGATTCACAGGATATTCACACAAGAGTAGTAAACTGAAAAAAGATATGATATAATTTTCAGCGGGCCGCATCAACAGCAGATGTGTTCCCTGAGTCTGTGTCCGCCGCTTGAGAGAAGCGGTGAAGAAACTCTCTGACTGAACGATATAAACTTGACAGGAGGATAAAAATGAAGAGAAAAAAACGCCTTTTCAGCTTGTTCCTTGCCGGGATACTTGCGGTGAATATGGTTTCTTTCTGCCATGCGTCGGCACAAGCCGAAGAAAGCGAGTCCGGCGGAGTACTGAAGGAAGCATTTGAGAAACATGATGAAGCGGCAGACGGCCTGACGGAATTTAACGTACTGGCAGAGCCAAAAGGAAGAAGTTCATGGTATTCCAACCTGACCTCCGAAGAAGAGCAGGAAATCATTGATTCCATGAACGAAAGCTTCAAGGAGGCTGTCCTGAAAATGGCTTATGAAAGCCTTGAAGAACCGGATCCCTGGAATTACGACAGCCTGCTGCTCAGCGTACTGGCGAAGCTGGAGGACTGCCCAAAGGAACTGCTTGACCGATATCTCCTCGCCCGTGCCCTCTATGCTGACAACCTTGAATCAGAGCTTTGGAAAGAGTTTTCTGCGATCATCAACAGGCTTGAGAAGGAGCATCCGGAGCTGCTGCCGGAGGAGGAACCATTCGAAGTCTATGATGAGGAGGATTATTCCATGGCTGCTCCCATGGCAGCGGCTCCGGCTTATACGTCAAATGCGCCTGCGGGTTCTGTGGGGAACACCTATGCTGAAGCGGAGGCGGCTGACGGGCTGAGTCTTGCCAAGAGTTATGCAGACGAGGCATTTGAGGAATATGTGGAAGAACCTCTCTGGCAGCCGGAAGAGACGTTTTCTACTGCAGAGTATAACGAGATTACCGAAAACCCGTTTAAGGCTGTAACGGTTTCCCCGCTTTCCACTTTTTCCATAGATGTAGATACAGCGGCCTACACAAAGCTTAAATATGATATCCTTGACGGTTATGTGATTGACAAGGATGAGGTGAAAACAGAGGAGCTGATCAATTACTTCAATTTTGACTACAGCGCAGACCGCGTTTCGGATGAGCCCTTCCTTATCTCTACAGCGTATACCTCCTGTCCCTGGGAGGCAGATCACAGACTGATCCGTATCGGTATCCGGGCGGACGACCTTACAGAAAAGCCTGACACCAATTTTGTCCTGGTGACGGATGTTTCCGGTTCCATGATGATCATCAATAAACTGCCGCTGGCATTAAGCGCTTATGCGGATATGCTGGAAAGCTTTGATGAAAGCGATACGGTTTCCCTGATCTATTACGCGTCCGGAAACGGTGTGGTTCTTGAAAACGTAAGCTGCGATCAGAAAGAGAAAATTTATGAAGGACTGGCTGCCACGCTGTTCAGCGCGGGCGGCGGGACAAACGGAGCGCTGGGTCTGAATACGGCCTACGACATGGCGGAAGAAAGCCTGATCGAGGATGGAGTCAACCGGGTGATCATTGCGACGGACGGCGACTTTAATATTGGAAAGACCAGTGAATCCCAGCTTAAGGAAATTGTGGAAGAGGGACGAAAAAAGGGTGTCTATCTCACTATTCTTGGATATGGGGCGGAGAACCTTAAGGATAATAAGATGGAAGTGATGGCAGAAAACGGGAACGGTAACTATCACTACATCGGGGACATGACGGACGCGAGAAAAGCGCTTGTGCAGGAAAGTGACAGTACATTGATTCCCATAGCGGATGATGTGAAGATTCAGGTGGAGTTCAATCCTGCCCTGGTACAGGAATATCGTCTGATCGGTTATGAAAGCCGTGTGCTGAATGCGGAGGATTTCAATAATGACCAGGTGGATGCGGGGGAAGTCGGCGCAGGAAAATCCGTTACCGCCCTTTATGAAGTGGTACTGCCGGACGGCAGTCAGGAGACGAGCGTACCGGAGCTGAAATACAGTAAGACAACAAGCTCAGGCAACACCACGGAGCTATGTACGGTTGCTGTCCGCTACAAGGATCCTGGCAGCGGAAGAACCGGTGAGGCAAGCCGGCTGGTGGAGAAGCCGGTCATGGCGGAGGATTTTGAGGAGCTTCCTGATGAAAACACGGCTCTGGCTGTTTCCCTGGCAGAATTCGGAATGGTTCTTCGTGACAGCCAGTATAAGGGAACAGCCACGCTTTCCAGTGCTGAACTTATCGCCGACGCCGTCGCCAGTGAAACCGGCAGCGAGCTTGTACAGTCCTATGCCCGTCTGATCGGCGTGCTGAAGGAGCAATCCAGATAAAATATCGATGAGCGCTGAATAGTAACCCCTGAAGAGCGGATGTCACGGTTCGGGTTCAAAATGTGCTTGCATTTTGTACTGAACAGGTGTATTATGTCAGTAAATTACATATCGGAGCACGCAGACAGGAGTGGACAAAAGTCCACTCCTGTGTATGTGTATGCATTGTTGCTGATGACGGTGAAGCGTATGCGTGACCAGGCGGGCTTCGTCAGGTACATCTGTAAGAATGCTTTCCGGTATCGCTCTGGCACGGAAGGTGGTGAAGAAATGAGTGTGAAGGAAGATTATGAACGCAGAACTGTACAGATCCTGAGCCCGATTGTACAGGAAGCTGGTTTCGAGCTGGTGGATGTAGAATATGTAAAGGAAGGAAGCACCTGGTATCTCCGGGGATATATCGATAAACCCGGAGGAATCACAGTCAATGACTGTGAAATGGTAAGCCGTGCTTTTAATGAATGCCTGGAGAAAGAAGATTTCATCGATGGAAGCTATGTCATGGAGATCTGTTCTCCAGGCCTGGACCGGCCGTTGAAGAAACCCGGGGATTTCGAACGAAGCCTTGGAGAACTGGTGGAGGTCAGGACATACCGGCCGATAGACGGAAGAAAAGAATTTGTCGGTTCTTTACAAGCCTACGACGATGAGACGGTCACCATCGATGAGGAGGGAGAACCAAGGTCATTTATCCGGAAAGAGATCGCTTTGATTCGGTTGGCAGTTGTCTTTTGATTAAGGAGCAGATAAAATGAAGCAACAAGACTTGAAGGATGCCCTGGATCTGCTGGAAAAAGAAAAAAATATCAGCAAGAGTACGTTAATTGAAGCCATTCAGCAGTCGATCATCCAGGCTTGCAAGCAGCATTTCGGGAAGGCGGAAAATATCCATGTCAATGTGGATCCGTCTACCGGAGCTTTCAGTGTTTACGCAGAGCGGGTGGTAAGCGAGGACGTCGAGGATCCTGCGGAACAGATTTCCCTGGAGCAGGCGAGAAAGATCAATTCACGGGTTGGATACGATGATGTGGTTCAGGTACCAATCCAGTCAGACCGTTTTGGCCGGATTGTGACCCAGAATGCCAAGAATATTATTCTGCAGAAGATCAGGGAAGAAGAAAGAAAGGCTCTGTATGACCAGTATTTCGTCCTTGAAAAAGAGGTGGTGACCGGGATCGTACAGCGGGTTTCCGGAACAGGCATCAGCATCAATCTGGGAAAAGCAGATGCGATCATGAACGAAAATGAACAGGTCCCGGGAGAGAAGCTTTCACCGCTTGACAGAATCAAGGTTTATATCCTGGAAGTGAAGGATACCTCCAAGGGTCCCAGAATTCTGGTGTCAAGAACTCATCCCGGACTGGTCAAGAAATTGTTTGAAGCGGAGGTTGCGGAAGTAAAGGACGGGATCGTCGAGATCCGCAGCATCGCGAGGGAAGCGGGATCGAGGACAAAGATTGCCGTTTCCAGCAAGGATCCGGATGTGGATCCGGTAGGCGCCTGTGTCGGTGTGAACGGCGCCAGGGTTGGAGCAGTGGTCAATGAGCTCAGAGGAGAAAAAATTGACATTGTGACCTGGGATGACAACCCGGCTATCCTGATCGAGAATGCCCTTAGTCCTGCCAAGGTGATTGCCGTGCTTGCGGATCCGGATGACAAGACAGCTCTTGTGGTTGTTCCGGATTATCAGCTTTCTCTTGCTATCGGTAAGGTAGGGCAGAATGCACGTCTTGCGGCAAAGCTGACCGGATACCGGATTGATATCAAGAGCGAGACTCAGGCAAGAGAAGCCGGTGATTACTACGATTACGAGGATGACGAGTACGAGTACGACTACGAGGACGATGAGGAGTACGAGGGCTACGAGGATTATGACGGTTTTGATGCCCTGCCGGAGGATCTTGGCGGCGGAGAAGACGAAGCTATGGCTCACCCGGCTGATGATACGGGGGATGAAGAAAATGGGTATAACTACGGGGAAGCCGGAAACACGGAAGATATTGATCCGATAATTGACAGTGAATATCCGGAGGACCCGGAGTGATCCGGCAGATGGAATTCAGATGAAAAGAAAGACGGGCATTCCTCAGCGGCAGTGCACGGGCTGCAGGGAAATGAAAAACAAAGAACAGTTGCTTCGCGTCATCAGAACCCAGGAGGGAGAGGTACTCCTGGATCCATCCGGCAGGCTGAACGGCAGAGGAGCTTACCTTTGCAGGGATAAAGCATGTCTGGCAAAGGCCAGAAAGAACCATAGCCTGGAGCGTTCCTTCAGGATGGCAATTCCGGATTCGGTTTATGACGCTCTCGAAAAGGAGCTGGAAGGTCTTGAATAATGAAGCGGTGATTGCCCAAAAGAAAGCTTTGTCCATGCTGGGACTTGCCATGAATGCCGGAAAGGTATTGACCGGCGGGTTTGCGGTGGAAAAGTCGGTGAAGAATCAGGAAGCGCATCTGGTGATTCTGGCCGGGGATGCTTCGGACAACACGGAGAAGAAATTTGAGAAAATGTGCTTCTATTATAAAGTGCCGGTTTTGCGTCTGGCGGACAAAGCATCATTGGGGAGAGCAGTGGGAAAGGAATATCGTTCCTGCGTTGTGGTAAATGACCCCGGTTTTGCCGTGCAGATCAAAAAGCTGATGGAAACTCGATGAGTGATCGGAAGGTCCAATGGAGATGATCTGCCGGGCTAAAGCAGATTATGGATTCATGACTGGGAAAGGGGCTGTATATTAATTGGATATGCCTAATAATATAGAGGAAAAACTGAACTCGGCGAATAAACCGGAAGGAAAGGGCCAGGAAGCTGTTGATGCCAACGCTCCTGTGATAGCAAAGAAAAAGAAAAATATTATCCGGGTTTATCATGCACAAAATGCCAGTGACGGAGGACGAAGCAGGAAGAAGCTTGTTCCGGGAGAAAGAAGGCAGAGGCCTTCCCAGGGGACCGGAGCACGGACAGCCGGCATGGAGTCTTCCGCCAGGGAGCATGGTAAAGCCTTATCCACAGCCAGACCTGTCTCACCGGCGTCTGAAGGGAAAGCCGGGACGGATCAGGCCAGATCAGAGTCAGCTGCCGTTGTGACGGTCAGCCCGAAAGCAGAAACGGCCGGCAAGGTGACAGTCAGCCCGAAGGCGGAAGCAGCCGGCAAGGTGACGGTCAGCCCGAAGGCGGAAGCGGCCGGGAAGGTGACGGTCAGCCCGAAGGCGGAAGCGGCCGGGAAGACGACAGCTGGCGGAAAAGAAGAGTCAGCTGGCAAGGCAGCAGGCAGCATGAAGGAGGAAGTGGCTGCAGTGGTGACGGTCAGTCCGAAAACC
>CACZQU010000204.1 GCA_902783305.1 uncultured Lachnospiraceae bacterium
AAGTACCCTGTTTCAGAAATGGAGATAACATGGTTTACACAGTTTTGAAGATAGAGGAAGACCTTGATTTCGGATGCGAGGAACGTATTGACAGTGATCCCCCGAAAGCACTTGTCACCCTGGAAGACAGTCTGGGAGAGAAGAAAACCGTCAGAGTGCCTGACCAGCTGCTGTATGAGCGGGAGATTGATGAAGGAACTATAGTCTGCTTTGACAAGGAAAGCCTGCCGCAAAAAGCATCTCTTTTTTGAACCAGGGGGGTTCCCTGGTTCACTTTTCTTCGACATATCGATAAACATCTCACAGAATAAAAAGGGAAATAAAAATGCCGAGAAGTGCACGGAAAATAAGCAGGACCGGAATCTATCATGTAATGCTGAGAGGAATCAATCAACAGGACATATTTGAGGATGAGGAGGATTATCGCCATTTTCTTTCAGTAGTAAGGGAATGCAAGAAAATCGGAGGATTCGAAATCTACGCTTACTGTCTGATGACAAATCACATCCACCTGCTGATCAAGGAAGGAGCGGAACCACTTGAACTGGTCTTCAAGCGTATCGGATGCAGATTTGTGTACTGGTACAATCTGAAGTATCAGCGGGTCGGACACCTGTTTCAGGATCGGTATAAAAGTGAAACAGTAGAAGGCGATGCCTCTTTTCTGAAAGTATTACGCTATATCATACAAAATCCAATGAAAGCCGGAATGGAAACTGGTCCGGGAAATTATCCATGGAGCAGTTTTCACAGTTATCTTGGTGAGAATGACCATATTACCGATGTTGGTCTGCCTCTGAAAATGTTCCCGTCTTCTGAAGATCTTATTGCATTTCTAAATCAGACAAATGACGACTGTCCGATGGATATCTCAAAGAAACCGAAAGGTTTAACGGATGATCAGGCCTGTGAGATCATGCGCGAGATAACTGACTGCAGTTCTGTTCCTGAATTCCAGCTTTTAGATAAAAAATTACAAAAAGAATACGCGGCGAAGCTTCGGGAAAGAAAGCTGTCGCTGAATCAGATCGTGCGCCTGACAGGGATGTCAAAAGCCACAATATATCGTTCTGCGGGATGAACCAGGGAATGGATGAACCAGGGAACCGTCCCCTGTTTCACTGTCGTGATGACCAATGCCGCCTTCGAAAAACCACAGCTGTGTAAAATCGCAGGTATGGCTCACGACGGGATCGCCCGATCGATAAATCCTGTACACACGTCAGCTGACGGTGATACAGTCTATGCTGTTTCTGTCGGCGATGTCCAAGGCGGACCAGGACCTCACCGGTATTCTGGCTGCCGAAGCCGTCAGTGAGGCCATTCTCAGATCCGTCCAGAATGCTGAGAGCGCATACGGATATCCATCCGCAGACGAAGTTGGCAGGAGATGAAGTTTTACGCACTGCAATTGTTCTCCGCGGGTATAACAGACCGATATGTTATTTCTGAACAAATCCTTAACAAAGCCCGGCTGGCGATCTGCCCATGAACGATAATACAGCCGGACTTCGCAGCCGCAAATAATGCCGTAACGGGTTGACGAATATCCCCTGTTTAGATAAAATAATGATAAATCCCGCACATCTTTTCAGCTTTCAAGATAGGAGGAAAAGGTTATGAGTCAAAGAATCCGTCACATCCTGTTTGCGGCCTTTGCCATTCTTGCCATTTGCCTTATGGGCACAGGAGCATATGCGGCCACGCTGAACATGGAAAGCGTCACCATTGAAAGAGGAGATAAGTACCAGTTAACGGTGTCTGATGGTACCGCAACGAGCTGGACGAGCTCCGATACGTCTATCGCAACGGTCAACAGCAGGGGAAAGGTTACAGGAAAGAGAAAGGGCACAGCCTATATCACTGCCAAAGTGGGTTACAGTAACCTTCAGTGTATGGTTACGGTTGTCACGAAATCCACCAGAGCCACCAGAGCTTATACGGTTCTGTGCCTGGATGTATCCGGCAGTATGTCCGGTACGCCCTTGACCAAGCAGAAGGAAGCGGCGAAGGAATTCTGCAATAAAATCCTGAGATCCGACGGAGACCATTATATCGCCCTTGTCACCTTTGGCAGTTCGTACAGTACGATCAAAAGCTCCTTTACGAACACCTATAAGAATCTGGTGGCACAGATCGATTCTACCACGGCATCCGGCGGCACGCCCATGCATAAATCTCTGACTGACGCGAAAAAACTGTTGGACGGCGTCCAGGTCAAGGCAGATAAATACGTGGTCATCTGCTCCGATGGAGTTCCCGACAGCACGAGTTCTGCCTATCAGGTGGACGATGAGATCAAGGCAGAAGGCATCTGGGTTTACGCTCTGGGCTTTTTCCACAGCCTGTCCGGTTCCAGTCTGACAAACGCCCAGGCTGTTATGAAACGTCTGGCCTCCTCCGAATCCAGTGCCATCGTTGTTACTTCACTGGATGACTTAAAGCCCGCCTTAAGTGGGATCGCTCAGAAGATCGTCTACAAAAGGATCAAGTTTGATGCCAACGGAGGCACGGTATCCAAGGCTTCCAAAAAAGTGACGGTAGGTTCCAGCTGGGGGACGCTCCCGGTGCCTACGAGGAGCGGTTACAAATTTGATGGCTGGTTTACCAAAAAGAGCGGCGGCAAGCAGGTGACGGAAAGCACCATCGCGGACAAGAATATTACCGTTTATGCCCAATGGACGGCAGTTGATGTAAAGTTCAACCTTAACGGCGTGGTGAAGGACGCTGCCACCGGCAAGATCCTTTCCAATGCTTCCCTCATGCTCCGCAAGGGCTATGACAATAAGACCGGCGATATCCTCTACCAGACCAAGAGTGATTCCGCAGGTAAGTACAGCCTGATGGTGGAGAAGGGTAAGTTTACCCTGGAAGCGAGGAAGTCAGGCTTCACCCGGAATTATACAAACATCAACATCATGGGAGATACAAAGCAGGATGTGGTTATCACTACCAAGATAGCCACCACCCAGTATCGTATCGTCCTGACCTGGGGTTCTACCCCGCGGGATCTGGATGCCCATCTGACAGGACCCGATGGCTCCGATCGCTTCCACATTTTCTGGAATTCGAAAGCGTTTAACTATAATGGCAAAGTTCTTGCACAATTAGACGTAGACAACAGAACAGGTTACGGTCCGGAGACGACCACCATCAACCTGGACGTTCTGTCCAATTGTACCTTCAGCTACTATGTGCATGATTACCTCAACCGTACCGACGAGAGTAATACGCTTCTAGGCCAGTCCGGAGCTACAGTCGTGGTTTACCGGGGAGATAAGCAGGTGAAGACCTATAATGTGCCGAAAAAGGTCGGAACTCTCTGGCATGTGCTGGACATCGTCAATGGAAATATCAGAAAAGTAAATGAGATAGGCTACGCGACGTATATCAACTGAATAAGCTGCAAAAAATGCACCGGCAGACCGGTGCATTTTTTTCAGACAGGTGAAACAGGGGACGGTTCCCTGGTTCATCTGAACCAGGGAACCGTCCCCTGTTTCACCTGCAAGGAGGAATAAAATGATAAGAAAACAATTCAAAAAA
>CACZQU010000205.1 GCA_902783305.1 uncultured Lachnospiraceae bacterium
CTTGCCTGAATCCGGAGCTGCCGGATTTCCTTGGAAGGATCCGGGAACTGGGGTATGCCGTCAAGCTGGACACAAACGGAAGCTTTCCGGAGATGCTCAGGACGGTTGTCAACCAGGGTCTGGTTGATTATGTGGCGATGGACATCAAGAACAGTCCGGAAAAATATGCCGTGACCTCCGGGAGGGAATATCTGGATCTGTCCCTGATCAGGGACAGCGTCTCGATGCTGATGCAGAGCAAAGCCGACTATGAATTCAGGACAACGGTGGTAGAGGAACTGCATGAGGCTTCGGATTTTGAAAAAATCGGCGCATGGATCAGTGGATGTTCCCGTTATTTCCTGCAGCCTTTTACGGACAGAAACACTGTTCCTTACGGGAATTTCCATTCCCCTGGAGAGGCGAAGATGCGGGAATATCTGGAAATCGTGAAAAAACAGGTTCCTTGCAGCTTCCTTCGCGGAATTGGGTAATCTACCATATATTGGGCTTGTTTTGCGAATATTTCCCATTTGACCACAAGATGTTGACATCAGGTTTCCTTTGTGATAGTGTAATAGCGGTCGGGTGCTGCACAGGCGGCACCCGTAATTACACCGTAATACATTCGTCAAGGGGGATCATGATCTATGTATCAAGTCGTCAAACGCGATGGAGAGGTTGTCGATTTTTCGATCGGGAAGATCAGTGCCGCGATCACCAAAGCTTTCGATGCGATCGGCAAGCAGTATCATCCCAGCGTGATTGAGCTGATTGCTTTACATGTTACGGCAGACTATTCTGACAAAATTCAGGATGGGAAGATTACCGTGGAGGAAATCCAGGACAGCGTGGAGAAGGTTCTCTCGGAGTCCGGGTATGCTGATGTTGCGAAAGCTTATATCCTGTACCGCAAACAGCGGGAGAAAATCCGTAATGTCAATTCCGCGCTTCTCAACTATAAAGACCTGGTGGATAACTATCTGCAGATCAACAACTGGCGTGTGAAGGAGAATTCCACCGTTACTTATTCCGTAGGAGGTCTGATCCTCTCCAATTCCGGAGCGATCACCGCCAATTACTGGCTCAGTGAGGTCTACGATGAGGAGGTAGCCGAGGCTCACAGGAGCGCGGCGATTCATCTGCACGACCTGTCCATGCTCTGTGGTTATTGTGCCGGCTGGAGCCTGAAGCAGCTGATCCAGGAGGGGCTGGGAGGCGTTCCGGGCAAGATTACCTCTTCCCCGGCCAATCATCTATCGACTCTTTGCAATCAGATGGTCAATTTCCTCGGCATTATGCAGAATGAATGGGCAGGAGCCCAGGCCTTCTCTTCCTTTGATACTTATCTGGCTCCCTTTGTCAAGGTGGATCATCTGGACGCGAGGGAAGTCAAGCAGTGTGTGCAGTCTTTCGTATACGGAGTCAACACACCCAGCCGATGGGGTACCCAGGCTCCCTTCTCCAATATTACTCTGGACTGGGTCGTCCCTGAGGATCTGAAGAATCTTCCCGCGATTATCGGCGGTAGAGAAATGGACTTTACCTATGGGGACTGCCAGCATGAGATGGATATGGTCAACAAAGCCTTTATCGAGATCATGATTGAGGGAGACGCCAACGGGCGGGGATTCCAGTATCCGATACCTACATATTCCATCACCAGAGATTTTGACTGGTCCGAGACAGAGAATAACAGGCTGCTGTTTGAGATGACGGCCAAGTACGGGACGCCGTATTTCTCAAATTATATCAATTCGGATATGGAGCCCAGCGACGTGCGGAGCATGTGCTGCCGTCTCCGTCTGGATCTGAGGGAACTGCGGAAAAAATCCGGAGGCTTTTTCGGAAGCGGTGAATCTACCGGCTCCGTAGGAGTGGTGACGATCAATATGCCAAGGATTGCCTATCTCGCCAGTGATGAGAAGGATTTTTACAGGCGCCTTGACAATCTGATGGATCTGTCCGCCCGAAGCCTGAATACGAAACGTACCGTCATCACGAGACTTCTGGAGCAGGGGTTGTATCCTTATACCAAGAGATATCTGGGCACCTTCAACAATCACTTTTCCACGATCGGTCTGATCGGGATGAATGAAGTGGGCCTGAATGCCAGATGGCTGAGGGCGGATATGACCGACAGACGTGTGCAGAGGTTCACGATGGAGGTCCTGAATCACATGCGGGAGAGATTATCCGATTATCAGGAAAAATACGGTGATCTGTTCAATCTCGAAGCGACGCCCGCAGAATCCACGACTTACCGTTTCGCGAAGCATGACAAGGAACAGTTCCCGGACATCATCACGGCAAATATGAACGGGACGCCTTACTATACCAACTCCTCCCATCTTCCCGTGGGCTTTACGGAGGATGTATTTACTGCGCTGGATATTCAGGATGACCTGCAGACTTTGTATACTTCGGGGACGGTTTTCCACGCCTTCCTGGGAGAGAAGCTTCCGGACTGGAAGTCTGCTGCCCGCCTGGTGCGCAAGATCGCTGAAAATTACAAGCTTCCTTATTACACGATTTCTCCGACATACTCCGTCTGCCCAGACCACGGATATCTGACAGGAGAGCAGTATACCTGCCCGGTCTGCGGAAAGAAAACGGAAGTATACAGCCGGATCACCGGCTATTACCGGCCGGTTCAGAACTGGAATGACGGAAAAGCCCAGGAATTCAAAGACCGCAGGGTGTATGACATCGGAAGATCCAATCTGACCCATACCGGCCCCAGGCCTTCTTTTACGAATGCTCAGGCAGCGCTGGAAGCCGCTTTTGAGTCTGGCTGCTGTGAGCCTGCCCATCCGCTGATGAAACCGGAGACGATACCCGCTCCGGCGGATGAGAGGGGAGAGAACCGCGAGACGGCTGCTGCAGCTGCGCCGGATGTCCCGGAGGAGGGTACTCCGATGCCCATTGAAGGGATGACAAGGATTCTCTTCAAGAGTCCGACATGTCCTAACTGCAAAGCCGCGATGGCTTTGCTTGACCGTTCCGGAGTGACCTATACCAGTGTGATTGCGAATGACGAAAAGGAGCTTGCACAAAAATATGGCGTGAAGCAGGCGCCGACCCTGGTTCTGGTACATTCCGACGGAGAAAATTATGATAAACTCCGTGGTGTATCCGACATCAAGGGATGGCTGATGCATCTGCGATGAATCAGGAGGATCAACATGGTTGACATCATCGTTGCAGGAGGCGGCCCCGCCGGAATGACGGCGGCGCTGTATGCGCTCCGTAACGGCAAATCCGTTCTTGTGATAGAGAAGGACGGTTTCGGCGGGCAGATTACTCATTCTCCCAAGGTGGAAAACTACCCCGGAACCCTGCAGATGAGCGGCAATGAGTTCGCGGAGAAGCTTCTGGACCAGATTCTGGCCCAGGGAGCCGGGATTGAGCTTGAGACCGTTTCACAGATCGAAGACCTTGGGGAAACAAAACGGGTATGGACGCTGGAAGGCAGCCGGTACGAAGCGAAAGCAGTGATCCTCAGCGTTGGCGTCAGACACCGGATGCCTGGCCTTGAGGGTGAGGAGGAGCTGATCGGGGAAGGAATCTCGTTTTGCGCGGTATGTGACGGGGATTTTTACTCGGATCAGGCGGTCTGCGTAGCCGGAGGAGGGAATTCCGCGCTGCAGGAGGCTGTCCTTCTTGCCGAAAAATGTTCGGAAGTGACGATCGTGCAGGATCTCCCCTTCCTGACCGGAGAGAAAAAGCTTCAGGAAGTCCTGCAGTCAAAGCCGAATGTCCATATTCTTACAGGACAGAGGATCTGCGGTTATCTCCGGGGAGAAGGCGGCGAATTTGAGGGACTGAAGCTTTGCGGGAGTGAGGACGGTAGTGTCCGCACCCTTCCCTGCAGCGGATTGTTCCTTGCCATCGGGCTGATTCCGGAAAACGAGCCATTCAAGGAACTGGCGGAGCTGGACTCATCTGGTTATTTTGATTCAGATGAGGGCTGCCAGACCAGGACGCAGGGGATCTTCGTGGCAGGAGACTGCCGGAGAAAACAGGTCCGGCAGCTTACGACAGCCTGTGCGGACGGAGCCGTCGCCGCTCTGGCTGCATGCCGCTACATTAATAACGCATAGTCCGCTGATGCATAGTCTCCGGCGCTGGTACTGATCGGTACAGGCGCCGGAGGCTTTTTCTATTTCCCCGGAGAGCACGGGAGGACTCTCCTTTTATTATTGCGATTGCGCGTAAAGTAAGATATAATAGACAAATATTTCCGTTAATCCTTTTCTTACAGAGAACCGGGAAATGAATTATGATGAAGTATAAGCAGAATCATTTTTTTACTCTATTTGCTGCCTTGTTGACTTTGATCCTGTTCCTGATGCTTCCTGCTTTGGCAGAAGCAGAAGATGCTGATTCAGAAGAACAGAACTGGAGCTATGTCCTTTACAATAATAATAATGGCATGCCTTTTTCTACCGCCAACACTCTGCAGCAGACCTCGGATGGTTTTATTTATATCGGCTCCTACGGGGGACTTCTCCGCTTTGACGGAGAGAAATTCTACCGTTTTGAGGACCGCAGGCTGAATAATATCGTCAGCCTTTATGCCGACAGCCGGGACAGGCTTTTTATCGGCACAAACAGCAATGGCTTCAGTATCATGGAAAAGGGTGAATTTACTTTTTTCGGGGAAGAAGAGGGGCTCCGTCCTCAGTATATCCGGGCTTTTCTGGAGGACAGTGAAGGAAATATCCTGATCGGGACTACTGAGGGGATGTATTATATGACCCCCGAAAATGAACTGAAGAAGCTCATGGATCCTCACCTGGATAACAGCATTATTGTCAGTCTGCAAAGCGATGATCAGGGTCATATCTTTGGCCTGACAAAAAATTCCGAGGTTTTTGTCGTCAAGGAGTTAAAGGTAACTTCCTGGTTTGACAAGGGGGCGTTTGTCAGAGACAACATTACCTGCATTTATCCGGATCCTCAGGAAAGCGGTTTCCTGTATCTTGGACTCGATACGGGTGAGCTTCTGCGCGGCAATCCTCTGACACATCGGAACAGTCTTCGCCGTATTTACACACGGGATCTGGTCAACATCAACAGTCTGCTTTACTATAAGGAGCGGCTCTGGATCACTTCAGACAGAGGAATTGCCTATGTTGACAAGAACGGCCGTTTTGTACGGGCGGATAAAATGCAGCGCCATGAGTCGATCCTGTTTATCATGGCGGATCATGAGGGGAATATATGGGCGGCTTCCGACCGTCTGGGTGTCATTAAGATGAGCCCGACCATCTTTGTGAATGTCAACAGCATGGCAGATCTTCCTTCCATGGTGGTTAATACCACCTTTATGAAGGATAACATTCTTTACATTGGTTCGGATTCCGGCCTTGTCTGCCTGGACAGAGACTATAATGAGGTCGACACACCGGTATCATCTCTTCTCAAGAACGAAAGAATCCGCTGCATCAGGGAAGACAGTACCGGACGCATATGGTTTTGTACCTGGGGGATGGGACTGATCTGTATGAAGGAGGACGGCTCCTTTACCAGATACACAAAAGAAGAGGGCTTTTTCTCCAATTCTGTACGTGAAGTATATGAGATGAGCGACGGGACAATTGTGGTCAGCGTAAAAGGCGGGATCTATTACATACGGGATGACGAAATCGTCCTGGGAATAGAAGGAAAGGACGGTCTGCCCACCCCGCATATTCTGTCCATGTGTGAATATGGCTCCGGAAAGCTTCTCGTAGGCACTGACGGGAATGGCATCCATATCATCGATAACAACAGGATTGAACCCATGCCCGGGGGAGAAAGCCTTGGCTATGATGTGGTTTTGCGCATAAACAGACAACCGGGTACAGACAACTACTGGATCCTGGCTGCAAACAGCCTGTATGTCCTTCGTGACGGACAGTTTACTCTCATCCCGGATATTCCGAACCTTCACAATTATGATATCTTTTTTGACGATGAGGATAATGCCTGGATTCTGGCTGCGGACGGTATCTATGTCGGGAAAACCGCCGGCATTCTGGCAGGAGAAGCAATCCGCTATACCCGCTATGATTACAAAAGCGGGCTTCCGTATATTGTCACTCCGCACTGCAGAAATTATATTTCAGAGAACGGAACACTGTATATGGCCGGTAATGACGGTGTCGTGCGGATTTCGGTAAAAAACGCAATGGAGGATAATTCCGATGCGTACCTGACCGTATCCTCTGTCGATGTAGATGATGAGAGTATCTTTCTTGAACCTGGAGAAAAAGTGATTCTTTCTTCCCATACCAAACGGATCAAGATCCATGCCTTTGCGCTTTCCTTTTCCATGAATGAGCCTGTCATTTCCTACAAACTGGAGGGCTTTGATGA
>CACZQU010000206.1 GCA_902783305.1 uncultured Lachnospiraceae bacterium
GCTTTTCAGTTCGGAAAAACATATAATCAGAGAAAATAGTAGAAGAAAAATGATGCTGAAAGAATCAACTGTCATAACGATGATGGGAAGAAAGAATGAGGAGGAACGACAGGATGAAGCATATGTCATTGTCAATGCTTGCCGCAACAGTTACAGGGAGGAGAAAGGCTAAAAAGCTGTCCCAGGCTGCCCTGGCCAAAATGGTTAATATGAATCGCTCGATCTTATCCCGGCTGGAGGCAGAAAATTATACTCCTACTGTGGATCAGCTTCTGGCTCTATCAGAGGTTTTGGATTTTTCGGTTGCGGATGTGATGGAAGACGATGGGGATCCGCAGCCAGAGACAGAGAGGAAAAAAATAGCGGTGGCGGGAACCGGCTATGTTGGTCTCTCTCTTGCGGTACTTTTATCTCAACATAACGATGTGACTGCTGTAGATATCATTCCGGAGAAGGTGGAGCTGATCAATCAGTGGAAAAGTCCGATTCAGGATGATTTTATTGAGAAGTATCTGGAAGAACATGAGGAGAGAAGCTTGACTCTAACGGCAACGACAGATGCTGAAAGAGCCTATCTCGATGCGGACTTTGTTATCATTGCGGCACCGACGAATTATGATCCGAAGACCAATTTTTTTGACTGCAGCGCAGTGGAGGCTGTCCTTTCCTCGATCAAGGACGTCAGCACCGGTCGTGAGGCTCCGCCGACGGTCGTGATCAAATCTACGGTACCGGTCGGGTATACCACCCATGTCCGTGAGAAGATGGACATGGATTATATTATTTTCAGCCCGGAATTTCTGCGTGAATCCAAAGCCCTGTATGATAATCTTTATCCCAGCCGGATTATTGTAGGCTCAGATGAGAAGAATATGGCGCATGCACAGGAATTTGCCGCCATGCTGCAGCAGGGAGCGATCAAAACCGCGATACCTGTGTTATTTATGGGCACTACGGAAGCGGAAGCCACAAAGCTGTTCGTCAACACCTATCTGGCGCTCAGGGTTTCTTATTTTAACGAGCTGGATACCTATGCCGAGGTGAAAAACCTGAATACCGCTTCCATTATTAAGGGTGTCTGCCTGGATCCCCGCGTGGGAGATTACTATAACAATCCTTCCTTTGGCTACGGGGGATATTGCCTGCCAAAGGATTCCAAGCAGCTTCTCGCAAATTACCGGGATGTACCCAATAACCTGATTCAGGCGATTGTGGAATCAAACCGAACACGGAAGGATTTTATTGCAGACCGGGTATTGGAAATAGCCGGAGCTTATGAAAACAGTGAAGACTACTCCGCAGTCCGTGAGAGCAGTCAGAAGGAAGTTGTGGTAGGCGTTTATCGGTTGACGATGAAAACAGGCAGCGATAACTTCCGCCAGTCATCTATTCAGGGAGTCATGAAACGAATCAAAGCCAAGGGAGCGACTGTGGTGATCTATGAGCCGACCCTGAAGGATGGAACGACATTCTTCGGCTCACTGATCGTCAATGATTTGAAGAAGTTTAAGAAAATGTGTGGATGCATCATCGCGAATCGCTATGATTCCGCACTGGACGATGTGGAGGAGAAGGTCTATACACGTGACCTGTTTCGGAGAGATTGACTTAGGATTGCCACGCAAATAAATGTAACAACTCTCACGTCTAAATCATTGTATGCTTCGTTGTCGTCGGTCGTCGATGCCCGCATCGACTTCCTCCTCCGCCTCGCCTACAGTGATTTATCCTGTGATACTTGTTCCATTTATTTTCGCGGCTATCCTTATCGACGAACAAAACACGGGTTGTTGCTTTTTCCCGATAAGCTGGTGTATGGAGCTGAATGCTCCGATGAATGAAGAAACGGAAAAAGAAAAGAATGGGAGCGGACTGACAAGATCCGCTCCCATTCTTTTCAGTCAGGGAATTTCACCCTTATACTATTATGCAGCGCCGTCGATGGCAGCCCAGTTTTCCTCGATGGCAGCGCAGGTAGCGTCTTTGTCCGCAGTGCCTGCGATATAATCCTGCATCAGCTCGCCGAACTTCTGCCACCAGCTGTCAGTAGAGTAGCATACACCGAGAGGCGCGCTTCCTTTTTCTTCTTCAAGAGCGCTTCCCTGCTTGATAACCTCGAAGTTGCTCTCGGCGTCTGTGAGTACCGGAGGAACAACGCCGGCGACATCCGTAAACCAGGAGATGCCATAGTCGGAGGTGTACCACCAGTTAACGAAATCGAGGGTAGCGTCCAGGACCGCGGAATCAGCCGCTACATGGAGTGCCTGGTCAGAGCCGGAGATA
>CACZQU010000207.1 GCA_902783305.1 uncultured Lachnospiraceae bacterium
ATAGACTCGTTGATAGATAATGATGATAAGACCATTAATAATCTTGAAAAGCAGTTACAAGCTCTTTATTCAGAATGGTTCATAGATTTCAATCCTTTTCAGGAAGAAGGGGAGAAGGAATCTGAGGTTGGTTTAATTCCTGAATCGTGGGAAGTGCTCCCGTTACAAGACTATATCTTTTTCCAAGAAGGACCTGGCATAAGGAATTGGCAATATGTGACTGAAAATGGAACGAAATTCATTAATATCAGATGTATAAACGGAGGAGACATTGATACAACTTCTGCAAATATGATTTCCAATGACGAAGCGGAAGGAAAGTATGCACATTTTATGTTGAATGAAAATGATATTGTTGTATCATGTTCTGGCACTTTAGGGCGATATGCAATAGTTCGAAAAGAACATCTGCCCTTATGCTTAAATACAAGTGTAATACGTTTTAAACCCAAAAGATCGCCACATGATTATGCACACGTATATTCTTATCTGACATCAAAAGAATTCGCGAATCGTCAGTTAGAGATGGCTAGTGGAAGCGTTCAAGTGAATTTTGGGCCCACCCATCTGAAAAAAATAGTGATGGCTGTACCACCAGAGAAGGTAACAAAACAATATAATGATTTGACAATGCCAATTATTAAAATGATGCTGAGGGCTAGAAAAGAAAAACAAAGACTTTTTGAATTGAAGAATCTACTATTGAACAAACTGATAAAAGGTGAGATTGATGTGTCTCGCATACAGTTATGAAGGAGCTGGATGATGGGAGGCGGTGTTTGAATGCACATAGATAAGCATAAGAAGATGTTGCTATTCCGCTATAGTAATTATAGAAGGACAGATTTTATCGCGGAGCACAACAAGGTAATAAGCAAAAATGGATATTCATGGATGCTTAAAGCTGGGAAAAAGTCTTCTACTGATAAAATAGATAGAGTTTTGGCTGACGGCGGATACTTGATATTGAAATCGCCCATCAAAGAAGGCAATAACTATTATGTGGCAATATTTGATTCGTTCGTAGAAAATAACCCGGATGATAAAAACGGGTATCCTGAGTACTATAAATATTTCATGGACGACATGTATGATGCTTTAGCTTATCAGTGGTTCAGAATTAGGGGTATCTACAGGATGGATGCATCACAGGCTGATAAAATTGTCCTACAGACTAATAACAAAAGAATACCAGAGGTACTGGAAACTACAAGGACCGCAGTAATGTTCGTTCAGAGCACAGACATAATTCGTTTAGAGGAATTGTAGTTTGAAGGAAGGATGTGAAGCAAGTGGCCGTAAATGAAAATATGCTGGAGCAAGCGATTATTAGTGAACTTCAGGGAAAAGGATATGAATATGTGTACGGTCCCGATATTGAGCGAGATTACCATGAAGTGATCTTGGAGGAGACCTTCCGATCTTCTATGCTCAATATTAATCCTGGTATCTCTCAGGAGATCATTTCAGAGGCGTTTAAGACAATAAAAAACCTTGGACTTCTGCGATTAGAGGATTTGAACGCATCCTTTCATAAGTATTTGATCGAGGGTGTCCCGGTCCCGTATCAGAAAGACGGCGAGAGCCGTACATTTACTGTAAAACTGGTAGACTTTGATACGCCAGAGAACAACGACTTCAAAGTTGTGAACCAGTATACGATCATCGAATATAAGAACAAGCGTCCGGATGTTCTGGTGTTCATCAACGGTATTCCGATGATCCTGTTTGAGCTGAAAAACATGGCAAACACTGATACAACCGAGGAGGAGGCGTACAAGCAGGTTAGGAACTATCAGCTGGATATCCCTTCCCTGTTTCATTACAATGCCTTCAATGTGATCAGTGACGGGATCAACACTAAGGTGGGCACCATCACTTCTGATTTCACTCGGTACATGGCATGGAAATCTGAGAACGGTGAGAAGCCTGCAGAGAGTGCTTCGGATTTCTTCACGGTCGCTCTGAATGGTATGTTTCCAAAAGAACGCTTGCTCGATATTATAAGGAACTTTATTGTCTTTCAGAACAGTAACGGAAAGACGATCAAGATCCTTGCTGGGTACCATCAGTACTTTGCCGTGCGGAAAGCTGTAGAAAGCACCCGCAGAGCACTGGAAGACAAAACAGGACGTGCTGGTGTGGTTTGGCATACACAGGGGTCCGGCAAGAGCCTCTCAATGGTTTTTTATACCGGAATCGTCGTGAGCGATCCGGCTTTTGACAATCCTACGATTGTGGTTCTCACTGACCGTAATGATCTGGATGATCAGCTCTTTGGTACTTTTAGCGCAAGCTCTAAGCTGCTGCTCCGGCAAACGCCAAAGCATGCAGAGAGCCGAGAACACCTCCGGGAGCTGCTGGATGTAAAAGCAGGTGGTATTATCTTCACCACGATCCAGAAGTTTGGCGACAGAGATGATGTGATCAATGAGCGCCGGAATATCATCTTCCTCGCAGACGAGGCTCATCGGTCACAGTATGGACTGGATGAAAAACTTGACCGC
>CACZQU010000208.1 GCA_902783305.1 uncultured Lachnospiraceae bacterium
ATACGCGATTTTCTCTCTCTTCTGCCTTGATTCCTTCAGGATGGTGGAGACGGCAATTTTCAGATCATTGCGGATCAGGGAGAAGATATCCAAAGTGGCTGCGCCGGCACTGATGGTCAGAAATCTGTCGCATTCCCCATAAGACCGCCAAAGCTCATTCTGTTCATTGACGACAACCGTAGCAGGCATCAGGCTCTCCAGTATGCTGGTCTGGAGTTCGTTTGATTTGTACTTGATTTCCGCGTCCTCTCCCGCTCCCGGGTAGCGGATAGAATCCAATCCGTTATCCTGGATCGGCATATTGTAATTGAACCGGTCATGCTGGGGCACCTTTCCCGACGCATTATGGACAAAAATCTTCTCATTTGAGCAAAACGCCCTGAAGACATCATCATAATCAATGACGGATTCCGAGCGTCCCAGGAAAAGATGTCCCTTGTCCTTGAGCGCCATATGGAAAATCGCAAACAGGTTTCTCTGAAGAACGGTCTGGAAATAAATCAGAAGGTTCCGGCAGCAGATCAGATCCAGCTTGCCAAAGGGAGGATCCTGAAACACATTATGCTGGGCAAAGATAATCATCTTGCGGATATCCTGCCGGATATAATACTTGTTTCCTTTTCTGGAAAAATATCTGGACAGGCGGGTAACCGAGACGTCTTCAATGATATTGTCTCCATAGACTCCTCTGCCTGCCACACTGATCGCGTCCGCGTCCAGATCCGTGGCAAAAATCTTGATATCCCGGCTCAGGTTCTGTTCTTCCATCACTTCCTTGAAAAGGATCGCAACAGAATACGCTTCCTCTCCGGTTGAGCATCCGGCTACCCATACCCGGATCTGGCTTGCCCGGGTTGTCTCGAGCAGCAGCGGGCGGATCACCCTTTCCTTCAGGATGTCAAAGTAATCCGCGTCCCGGAAAAAGCTGGTCACCCCGATCAGTACCTCCTTCGAAAGGATTTTTGCTTCCTCAGGGTTGTTGGAAAGATAATTGACATATTCCCGCAGATTCCGGTTGTGGGTGATGACCAGACGCCGCTCGATTCTCCGCAGAATCGTTGTCTGTTTGTAATAGGTATAATTTACGTTTGTCACGCTTTTGAGCATGCTGAAGACCTGGGACATCAGATCCTCGTCCGTCAGCTGCATCCTCGACGTAGAATTCAGCATAGAGGCGGACAGATGGGCCATTTCCCTGGCGATGCTGTCCGGAGACTGGATCAGATCCACAAAACCGGTAGCAATCGCGTTTCGGGGCATCCCGTCAAATTTCGCCGTCTCCGGCGTCTGGACGATAATGACGCCGTTCTGCTCTTTGATCGCACGGATTCCGTTCGTCCCATCCGACCCGGTGCCCGAAAGGATCACCGCTACAGAGCGGTTTTCACAGGAGACCGCCAGAGAACGGAAAAAGATATCGATCGGATGATTGATCTTGGCATGATCATATTCCTGGAGCTTCAGCGTATTGCCGGACAGTTCAATATTGTACCTGGGAGGAATCATATAGACATGGTTTCTCTCTACTCTCATCCCATCCTTGGCTTCCGTAACCGGCATCACCGTGTATTTTCCCAGAATATCCGCCAGCATGCTCTTGTGATCCGGAGCCAGATGCTGGATAATCACGAAAGCCATATCCGTATTCCCGGGCAGGAATGTCAGAAACTGCTGCAGCGCCTCCAGACCGCCGGCAGACGCGCCGATCCCCACCACACAGGCCGGCTGCCGCTGATCCTTTTTATGGAATGACCGTGCGCTCAGCTCCGTTTTGGGTTTTGTTTCCCGTACCTTTTCTTCTCTCACACCCTTCTGATCCATGATCCCCCTCCTTCCATGGTCTCAGTAATACCAGACCGGCATTTCATCGCCGACCGCGACCAGCCGGTTTCCTGCCCTGGTATGCACAGGCGCTTTGTCATTCTTTTCTTCCGCCGGAAGCGGCTTTTCCTGCTTTTGCACGGCTCCGGCTTTTCTTTTCTTTGCCGTGCCGGCCTTCTCCCGGGAAGCTTTCCGGTGAAAGCCTGACGCTGACCGTGTTTCCGCTTGGTTTTCCTCTTTTCCGTCACCTCCTGTCCGCTCTGACACCGTTTCCAAAAACTCCTCATCTCTGACGATGCTTCCGGGAATCCGGTCCTTCACTTCCATTATCATCCTCCTTTGTCAAAACTGGGTGTAGACAAATTTGGGAGCTGACGACAGATTCCCCATCATATAATACAGATAAAGAATCATCATCAGGGCATAAAAGGCTGCCGCTCTCATCCAAAAACGTTTCTTCATCTCAATCCTGTTTCCTCCTGCAGCGCAGCACCGCAGCAGTATTCCCAGATCGCCTTTCCTGCCTTGAGCCACCCTTTTTTTCCGAGATGGACCCGGTCCTCAAAGAAATATCTGGTATATTCTTCCCCGGACAGGTCAGCAAGCAGGGCTCCGTACTCCTGCGCAATTTCCCGGATTTTCCCATAGTAAGCATCCCTGGCTTTTCTGGGAAATTCCGTATAATCATAGTAATAACCGTTGACCGGAACCATGATCAGAAGAGGCTTTATCCCGGTTTCCCGGCAGACTTCAAGAAAGCAGGCCAGATCCTGGAATTCAGGGCCGGTCTGATAACCTCTGTCCGCATCCGCATTCATGCCTTTTTTGATATCCAGGTAAGGAAGAAGCCGCTTATAGCTCCGATTGTCAATGTAGAATTCATTGTCATTTTCCGTCATCCCTTCCTGCTCCGCCTGGGCAAGGAGCTTTTCCCAGTCGGGCACGGCAGGCTCTCCCGACGGATTTACAGAAGATGCAGGCAGAGAGCCCCGCATAGCCATCTCGTTGACCGTTATGGAGAAGCGGTCCTTTTCTGCCAGAAACGCCTTCCACAGGGAAGCCTGTAAACGCTTTACCAGGGTACTCTCTCCGGGACTTCCGGCTTCCCGCGCCATCTGCAGTCTGGACAAAACCTGTTCATCTCCCTGCAAAAGCAGATACGTACGGTCCTGAATATAAGAGACGGTGTCATCCGACAGCTTTGGATTTTCCAGCATTTTTTCATAAATCCGCTCACTGAAGCGGGAGGCATAGGCCTGGCTGAGGACTCCGCTCTTACGAAACCACTGGGGTGACAGGATCAGCACCGCTTTTTTTTCCTTCATAAAAGGTTCGATGGCCGCCAGCGTCACCGAGTGGGAGAGAGACTGATAATAACCGGCTCCGATCAGCATAGGCGTAAAAGCGGTATCCGCAAAAAGCCGGGAAGGATGATACACCGTCTGTCTGCCATGCTGAAACTCGGATGATCCAAAAACCGGCACGACCCCCTCTCCCAGATTACGGGAAAGGCCTTCAAAGGACCGGGATTTGCACTCGGCTGTCCATAAAGCATATACGCCGTCATCCAGCCGGACATGTCCCGCAGCATAGAAATGACAAAACGTAACGGTCAGTATAAACGCAACGGCAGCCGCCAGAAACGCTTTCATCCTCTCCACTTCAGACCTTCTCCATAGCCAGAGCCAGAATTCTGGCAGGGGTGTCGATATCTGTCCGCTCCACCTCCGAGGGGGCGATGACAATACCGAACTGCTCCTCCAGCTCCACAAGAAATTCCGCAAATCCGAGAGAATCAAGCATTCCCGATTCAAAAAGCTCCTGATCCTGATCCTGAATTACGGAATCATCCTCACAAATTTCAGCTAACAGCTCCAGGATTTTGTCTTCCATGTTCTGTTCCTCCAGTATAGTTGAAATAATATAATGATGACTCCAGTGCAAAAAGC
>CACZQU010000209.1 GCA_902783305.1 uncultured Lachnospiraceae bacterium
ATTCGTGAGCATATGCAAGGCGGAGGAAGGCGGCGATGCGGGCATCGCCAACTGACGACAACGCAGCAGATGCTTGCGAAGACAAGTTAGAGGGCGGAGGTATTTAATTACAGTGCCTAAGTAACTGAGATGTACAGATGAGGAGAAAGAATCGATGAGGAATGCCAGCAAGGAACGGTCGGCAAGGCTCCTGCTGCTTGCTGCCATAGCGGCAGGCTGCCTGTTTGTTTTCCGGGATTATCTTCTGGGAGAGAGGATCATGGTCTATACGGATGTGGGCAGCGATACGCTTCAGCAGTATATCGCCCAGTTCACTACCGTGGTGAATCATCTCAGGGAAGGAACCTTCCGGTTTTATGATCTGAATTTTGGAATGGGAACCAACATTCTCTGCCTGAACCTGTTTGATCCGGGTTTTCTGCTCACGGCGGCAGCAGGTCTTGTGCTCGGCACGGCTCATATGCTGATTTATCTTGTGGTGGTTCACATCCTCAAGATTCTGGCGGCAGGCTGGCTGTTTTATTTGTTCCTTTCGGAATTTTCGCTCAGCATACCGGCAAAATGGGCCGCATCCTTTGCTTACGCGTTCAATGGCTTTCTTCTCATCTGGGGTCAGCATTATCAGTTCGGGACGCCGGCGGTGTATCTGCCGTTGATTCTGCTGTTTACGGAGCGCTTCCTCAGAGGAAAGAAAAGCGGGGTGTTTCTCCCGGTGACGGTCTTTCTCAGTGCGATGCTGAGTGTGTATTTCACCTATATGACTCTGATCATGGCAGGCTTTTATACGTTGTTCCGGATGGGGATGGAAGAAGAAATGTCCCTGGGAGAGAAAGTAAGGAAGGCTTTGGGCGCTTATGCCTGTATGATTCTCGGTCTGGGCATGGGGCTGGGGATTTTTCTTCCTACCGCCAGAATTCTGCTGGGCGTTTCGGAGCGGCTTGACGGTGCAGACCGGAGTCTGGGCAGGCTTTTGCGGATGTGCTTTTCCGCGGATAAGAAGGCTTACTATGAAGTGCTGGGAAAACGGATGGTTTCCTCAAATCTTGATTCCTTTGTCAGTCTGAATGGCAAAGTACAGTATACCGGGTATAAAAACTATTACGAAGATCCCGAGCTCTTCACCTCCACCCTGACGGTTTTTCTGTGCCTGCAGTATCTGACCGGCCTGTTCCGGATGCGGCAGGTCAGCCGGAGACGGAAGGTCACCGGATATCTTGCGGCCGGCCTGATGGCCTTGATGACGGGGCTGAAAATGGGGAGCATTGTCATGAACGGCTTTGTCCCCTATACCTACCGGTACCTGTATGTGCTCCTCCCTGCTGTACTGTTATGCGCGGCATGGACCTGGGACAGGATCCGGGAAGGGCATCCGCTTTCTGCCGCCGGCCTGGCAGCAGGAATCATCTTTCTGGCCTGGGGTTACCGGGAGGGCTTTGGAAATCTTAGTGACAAAGGACTGCGCCTGAATCTGTACTGTCAGATAATCTGTTCAGCCGTTACGACAGGAGTCCTTCTGGCTCTTCTGGTCCGGAGCCGGCAGAAAGCCGGCGCGGGAGGGAAGCCTTTGGCGCGGGCAGGGACAGCGGGGGTTCTTCTGGGAGCCGCCGTGATCGTGAGCGTGCTGTCGGACGGACGGATCAGCTATAGTGAAAGAGAAACCTTGATGAAGACGGATGAGGGGGGACAATACTTCTTTCATTCCATGTATTCCCAGGATATTCAGGATGCGCTCGCCTATACCCGGGACAGCGAAAAAACCCCCTTCCGCGTGGAGAAGGATTATTCCTCAGGAACCTTTTCCATGGACGGACTGATTCAGGGGTACAGGGGAATCAGCGTATACAATTCGATTTTAAACAAGAATCTCAAAGAATTCTTCTCGGTCTGCTATCCGGAGTGGCTGATCCAGAACAAGCTCCATATACTGTACAGGGCGATGCCGGGAGACGGATGGGCGGCAGCCTTTCTGGGAATCCGCTATTTCCTGTCTGAACACGAAGCGCTGGATTCCAATTATTTTCTCACGCAGGCACGCTTTAATGACGTTTATGTCCACAAAAACAAGAGGGAAGCGGAACTTGGCTGGTTTTTTACCAGGGCTTATTCGGAAGCTTCCTTAAAGAAGTACTGGAGTAAGGAAACCCGGCAGCTTTTGCTGGGCAGAGGGATCGCCCTTAAAGACGCTCCGGAGCTGAAAGATCTCAACGAGCTTATGGAGCCGAAGGCATACAGCGGTTATGATGACTACGGGATAGAGGGCACTTTTTACGACACTTATCCCGGACGCCGGGAGGAGGTTAAGACAGCGCTTCGTGAGCACGCATCCGGCAGTGACAGTCTGCTTTTGCCGCTTCCGGGAGAGCCTGTCATCTCAGACCCGGACATAGGGCGGGTCATTACGGACCCGATCCGGTATGATGATACGATTACCGGAACGGTGGAAGCGCTGCAGGACGGATATGTGCTGTTTATGATTCCTTATGAGGAAGGATGGACACTTACGGTCGACGGGGAAAGGGCGAAGCTGCTGAGAGGAGACCTTGGATTTCTGGCCTGGAATGCGCCTTCCGGCAGCCATACCTTCCGTCTTCATTTTACGCCTCCGGGACTGATACCGGGGATGAGAGCCGGGATGATCTGCTGGGCAGTTTATCTGTTGTGGATCGTCTATATAGCTGTCCGTGCGTCAAAAGGCCGTGTCAGAGCAGAAAAGTAGCGGATGCAAAAAAGACGACAGTCAGATCGCTTCCTGGAACCGGGAAGCGGCTGGCTGTCGTCTTTTTTTGTTCGTCGTGAAATCTCAATCAGCCAGGCAGATTGCCTGACCTGCGGCTTTTCGTTACTATTCACGATTTTTCTGCTACAGGGTATCCGATTTTCCGGCCAGGGTCTTCATCAGCATCCGGATCAGGATGATAAGAACGGCAAGGCCTGCAGCACCGATAAGATAATAAGGAAGCTTTGATTTGTTTTCGGAAAAGGCTTTCGCTTCCTCCAGGTACTGTTCGCCAAGGGCGACGTCCAGGTTTTCCTCCACCTTGGTGATCTGGGCTATGGCTGTCCCGACCGGGATCGATTCGTGGAAGAGATATGTCCGTACGACATTTTCTCCCTGTGTGACGCTTTCGTAGGTGAGATCATCAAAATCACCGTCATAGGGAAGAATGACGGTTCCTCCGGAAATGATATCAAAATCCTGCTTCGAAATATCGTCAAGCCGGAAATCTTCAAACCCATAATCGAGAAGATAGACCGCATCCTGATAGGAGGTGTCAGCCTTGCCCTGCAGCACTGCACAGATCAGGGTCATCTCATCCTTTTTTGCCGCGCAGACAAGTGTCGTGCCGGCTGTCTCCGTAAAGCCCTGCTTGCCGCCCAGACAGCCTTCGTAATAGTCACCGGAATTGGAAGACAGCATGGAGAAGGAATTGCTCAGCACCCGGTCTCCCTCGGACATATTCGTCGCCGGGATCGTGTATATGGGGGTTTTGGCGATAGAAAGAAACGATTCATTCTTTGTCGCGGCCTGCATGATCAATGCCATATCATGGGCACAGGAAATCTGACTGGGATCCTCCAGACCTGTGGGATTCGTAAAATTGGTATTGACACACCCCAGCTCCTCAGCACGGGTGTTCATCATCCGGACAAAGTTGTCAACGGTTCCGCCCAGATGCTCCGCCACCTGGATGCTGATTTCATTGGCAGAGGCCAGCATGATGGCATACAGACATTGCTCCATGGTAAAGGTTTCGTCAAGCTGGGCAGAAATATTCAGTCCTCCGTCCGTGACACCGTAAATACCGGTCTCTGTCATGGTGACCTGATCATCCATCCTGGAATTTTCCAGGGCGAGAAGAACGGTCATGATCTTTACGGTGCTGCCTGGATCAAGAGGCGCATACGGATCCTTGGCATAGAGCATGGTTCCCGTTTCGGTTTCGAGAAGGATGGCCGATCCGGAGTCGATATCCGGTCCGACTGGCCAGCCCTCGGTCAGGTTGGTTTCGACCTGAACAGACGCGGCAGAAGGAGCCGGCTCTCTTACAGGTGCAGCCGGCCTGACTTCGGTCACCTCCTCGGTCTCCTCGCTCTCCTCATCGTAGGACTCATCCTCGTACAGGTCATCCTCATCTTCCCCGCCATACATGTCTTCGTAATCTGACTCATAGCCATATTCTTCGTAGGACAGATCCGGCTCCTCGTATATGGAAGCTTCGCCCTGCTCCTCGCCCGAAGAGACGGCCGCAGGAAGAAAAGCAAGAAGCGTACCCAAAGCAAAAATAAGAAATGTGTTTCTGAAATTAATCCGATCCATTATATATACTCCCGTCAAACGATTCTTGCAGCCAAAAACCGCGTTTCTATCATTCGCGTTGGAATTATATCATATGATGTTACTTTTTTCAACGGACATTCGGAGAAAAAGGGAAAACAAAGACTTGTGAGGAGCGATTTCCTGTGTGTTATAATACGGGCATGATCCTCGGGCAGCTCAGTGCTCGTTACAATTCACGGTCTGACCATTCGCCCGCGTGTGGCTTTACGGTTAATTCGTGAATAGTCACCAGTGCTCCGCGTCACAGGAGAAACAGGAGGAAAGGAACTGTGAAGAGAATTTCACCATATATGATTCTGAAAGGGCTTCGGTACTTAAAGCATTACGGACCGAAAGAATTTTTTGTCCGGCTTCAGGAACGCCTGGAACC
>CACZQU010000210.1 GCA_902783305.1 uncultured Lachnospiraceae bacterium
GAACGAGGGGTGGTTAGTTGTGATGCGAAGAATGATATATTCTTTTTTGTGGTATTTTTTTGGTTGTGTGACTTTGTTGCTCTTTTGCTGAATCAGTAGATTATGAGGGTATAACTCTTGTAGAACTGAATGTGCTTCGGGATAAGAAATACAACGAGTTGAACTTAATAAATCAGCCTCCTGCCCAAAAAATGCAGATAGTGATGACCGAGGAGGAACCATGAAGTGGCATATAGCGAGCTGATCAAAAACTTCAGCCGGATACGGGCATATCTCCGCTCATTCTATGTCTTTGGGTTTCAGCATCGGGGTGAGTTCACTCAGAAAAGCGCACGCAGTTATGATAACGAACGACGGCGGATAGAGAACTGGCTGGGGGACTACATGTCCTTTGGACAAGATGCGGACGGCAGAAGGGTGTTCCTTTCTGTGGACAGCCGAGCAATTTTGGAAAATCCACTGTATCGGGCTTTTCGGACGAAGAGCTTTACCAGCCGTGATATTGCGCTTCATTTTCATATATTGGATATGCTGGCGGATGGTGATGAGCTTTCATTGATCGACATCATGGATGAACTGATGGATCGGTTTTCAGCGTTTGCAGAGGGTGATCTGCCAGATGAGTCTACTATTCGGATCAAAATGAAAGAATATGTTTCTCTGGGACTGATCAAGTCTTCCCGAAAGGGAAGAGAGATGACTTATCAGATCAGCAATGAGAATCCTAAATTGGATGGATGGAACGAAGCGCTTGCTTTCTTCTCTGAGGCGCTGCCACTTGGCGTGGTGGGATCTTATGTCCAAGACAGACTGCCAGTACGTTTTCCTTTTTTTCGCTTCAAGCATCATTATATCCTTAATGCCCTGGACAGTGAGTTGATCTATGACATTTTTACAGCTATTCGGAAGAAACAGGGAATTATAATCACCACCCAAAACGAGAAAATAGAAGTTTCCCCGCTGAAGGTCTACATCGGCACACAGACAGGTCGCCAATATCTGCTGGGATGGGTTCAAGAGAGCGAAGGTTTTTTCTTCTTTCGGATTGACAGAATGGAACAGGTGAAGGAAATCGGGTTGATGACGGAACCTTCACAATCGCTTTCAGATTTTCAGCAACATGTGTGGGGCGTGTCAGCGGGAGAGGATCGACAGCTTGAACATTTGGCGATGACCGTATTTATCGATGAAGGAGAGGAATTTATCATAAACCGTCTGGAACGGGAAAAGCGATGCGGACGCTTTGTTCGACTGGATGATCACCATGTTCAAATTGTCACAGATGTTTTTGATGCGCTGGAAATGCTTCCCTGGCTGCGTACGTTTATCGGGCGGGTTACGGATCTGACGTGTTCCAATCCGGAAGTGCTGAACCGGTTCTGGGGCAGTTGTGAAGATCTATACAGAATGTATGGGGTAGAAGAAGATGTTGTTTCATGAGATTTACGGCAATTACTATCGAACAACAGCTGATATACTGAAAGAAGCCGGCCATGGGACGCTAACGAAGGAACGGATGATGGCGCTTGTCCGGGAAGGAGCCTTTGGAGAAAGCATTTTATCGATTCCGGATGGTCTGCAAGGAGAAGAATGGAGAGTGCTGCATCGGGATCTGACTTCCGCCCTGGAGCACGATCCCTTGATGCCTATGACTCTGTTGGAGAAACAGTGGATGAAGACATTGCTCCTAGATCCAAGGATTCAGTTGTTCAATCTGGAACTGACGGGTTTGGAGGATATGGAACCGCTCTTTACCCCTGATATGATTGTCTATTACGACCGATATACCGACGGAGATCCTTATCAGGATGCGGATTACATTTCGCGGTTTCAGACGATTTTGCAGGCACTTCGGGAAGGAAGAAGTCTGTTGATCGACTTTGAAAGCAGACGTCATAGGATGCATGAGGTGGAGGTAAAACCAGAATACCTTGAATACTCCGAAAAGGATGACTGTTTCCGTCTGGTTGCATATGACGATGATTATCGAAGAGTAATCCGTCTTTCCCGGATTGAATATTGTGAAATCACGGATACTGTCATTTCGGTACAACCAAATGCAGAACCGAAGATGAGCCTCACACTTGAGCTTGTGGACGAACGAAAAGCACTGCAGCGAGTTCTGCTTCACTTTTCCCACCTGGAGAAAGAAACAAAGCGGCTGGACGATACCCATTACAGGGTGACATTGAAGTATGACCGGGAAGATGAGACAGAGATGGTAATCCGAGTTTTATCCTTCGGATCTTTGGTCCGAGTGGTGGAACCGGAAAGCTTCATTGGACTGATCAGGGAGCGATTACGGAGGCAAAAAAAGCTGGGCTGAGAGAATAATTGAAAAACATTTCTTTCGAAAACAGACATCGCAACTTTTTTTCCGTGATCATTTGTCAGGGGCATGTTAAAGTGGGCACGTCGACAGGGAACAGCGGAAGCTGATCCGGTTGATTGGCTAAAAAACCGATGCACCTTGACAACTGAACAGAAAGAAATTGTTTCGCAAAGAGCAAACATGTGTGGCAGCAGGAGAATTAATCCAGGTGATGGCTATCCAAGCACCTAAGGGCGGAATCCCTGACATCACTCCAGAAGGCGAAAAGTCCCCTGGTTTCGATAAGGATAGCAGGACAGGAGCGGGCAAGCCCACGGCCTTTCCCACTGAAAACAGTGATGAGCAACGTCACATTCAGCGAAAACCGACATGTTGATTTCACAGGTGCTGATAGATTTTCAGCACTGTGAGAGAACGCAGAGCCATTCATCCACAACCACAATCAGCCACTACGTCTGGGCAGACGGGCCTGCAGGAGAATATCAAGATAACATCCTTCTATTTTTGATTTCTTGAATGACCTTTGTTTCGAATGCAGGTGTTCGTTATCGGATAGTCTGCCCACTTTCACTCAGAATTCCTGATCAATC